>NZ_JBFRTQ010000011.1:0-34748 GCF_041474195.1 Vibrio sp. 10N.222.52.C3
GTATTTAAAGTTATTTTTTGTTAATAACTACCTCTATCACAGAAATTAATCCTGAAGCACATACAATTCCCTTGATTTCGAATGAGCGCTAAATTTTTTCGTTCGAGCATTTAAATTCTTCCTTCGCCCAATGATTATGAGGTTCCTATGTTTGGAATATTCAAACCTATGGCGCATATCGATCGCTTGTCATCAGATAAGATCGATAGCACCTACACACGACTACGATGGCAGCTGTTTCTTGGCATCTTCGTTGGCTATGCGGGGTACTACTTAGTCCGTAAAAACTTTAGTTTGGCGATGCCTTATCTCATTGAACAAGGTTTTAGCCGTGGAGAACTAGGGGTTGCATTAGCGGCGGTATCTATCGCTTACGGCTTATCTAAGTTCTTAATGGGCAGTGTTTCTGACCGTTCTAACCCTCGTTACTTCCTCAGCGGTGGCTTGTTAATGTCGGCACTGGTGATGTTCTGCTTTGGCTTTATGCCTTGGGCAACAGGCAGCATCACTGCGATGTTTATCCTGCTGTTCTTGAATGGTTGGTTCCAAGGTATGGGTTGGCCAGCTTGTGGGCGAACCATGGTTCACTGGTGGTCACGTAAAGAACGTGGTGAGATCGTGTCGGTATGGAACGTTGCTCACAACGTGGGTGGCGGTTTGATTGGTCCAATGTTCTTGTTGGGGCTGTGGGCTTTTAACGACGATTGGCGAACCGCTTTTTATGTTCCTGCATTTTTTGCCACTCTCGTTGCTATCTTTGTTTGGTTTACCGTAAGAGATACGCCTCAATCTTGTGGGTTACCACCGATTGAAGAACACAAAGACGATTACCCAGACGACTACGATACGTCTCATGAGAAAGAAATGACGGCGAAAGAGATCTTCTTCAAGTACGTTTTCTCTAACAAGCTGTTGTGGTCAATCGCGATTGCTAACGCGTTTGTTTACCTTATCCGTTATGGCGTACTCGATTGGGCTCCGGTTTATTTAAAAGAAGCAAAAGACTTCTCAGTAGATAAATCATCATGGGCTTACTTCCTGTATGAGTGGGCTGGTATTCCTGGCACGTTATTGTGTGGTTGGATTTCAGATAAGTTATTCAAAGGCCGACGCGCACCTGCAGGTATCTTGTTCATGGTTCTAGTGACAGTCGCTGTGTTGGTATATTGGTTAAATCCAGCGGGTAACCCAACGGTTGATATGTTGGCATTGGTTGCGATTGGTTTCCTTATCTATGGCCCTGTAATGCTGATCGGCTTGTATGCACTGGAACTTGCACCTAAGAAAGCGGCGGGTACAGCTGCTGGTCTAACTGGTTTGTTTGGTTACTTAGGTGGCGCGGTTGCTGCGAACGCAATACTCGGCTTTATGGTTGACCATTACGGTTGGGATGGCGGCTTCATTATTTTGGTCGGCGCTTGTGTGGCTTCAATCATCTGTCTGCTTTACGCCTTCTTAGGTGAGCGTGCGCACCATAAACAAAAAGATCTCGAACGAGAGAAAGAAGCGTTAGCTCAGTAGTGTATTTACTGAATCACATCTATAAATAACAACAGAGGCAGGTATATCCTGCTTCTGTTTTATCAAGGGAAACAATAATGAAAACAACGTCACTGTCTCTGACCTTATTAGCACTAAGCTTATCTGCAAATGCATTAGCAGATCCTTTAGTGATTGCGCATCGCGGTGCTTCTGGTTATTTACCTGAACACACATTACCCGCTAAAGCGCTCGCTTATGCAATGAAACCCGACTACATCGAACAAGATGTCGTGATGACCAAAGACGACCAATTGGTGGTTTTGCATGATCATTATCTAGACCGAGTCACCGATGTCGCGGATCGCTTTCCAACACGTGCTCGTTCAGATGGCCGTTACTACGCGATTGATTTTACGCTCGCTGAGATCAAATCATTAAAGGTGACCGAAGGCTTTAAGTTAGATGAACAAGGCAACAGAGTGGCAGGGTACCCAACGCGCTTCCCAATGTGGCAGTCTGATTTCCGTGTCGCTACCTTTGCAGAAGAAATCGAGCTGATCCAAGGCCTAAATAAGACCTTAGGTTATGACGTAGGCATCTATCCTGAAATTAAAGCACCTTGGTTCCATCGTCACGAAGGCAAAGACATCTCCAAAGCGGTACTTGCGACCTTGCATCAATATGGTTACCTATCGAAAGACGACAAAGTGTATTTGCAGTGTTTCGACGCCAATGAACTTCAACGCATTAATGATGAGCTCATGCCAGCGATGGAAATGGATCTTAAGCTCGTTCAGTTGATGGCTTATACAGATTGGAATGAAACCATGACGTACCAAGGTGACAAAGCAACGCCGTACAGTTACGACTGGATGTTTGAAGCTGGTGGCATGGAAAAAGTGGCGTCTTATGCGGAAGGAATAGGCCCTTGGAAGCCAATGTTGGTGGACGATGCATCGACCAAAGATAACATCATTATTAAACCGTTAATGAAGTCAGCAAAAGACGCGGGCTTAGATGTTCACCCGTACACGTTCCGTGCTGACCCAGGAAGAATCCCAGCTTATGCTGATAATTTTGATGGCATGTTGGATGTCTTCTACAACCAAGTCAAAGTTGATGGTGTGTTTACCGACTTCCCAGACAAAGCGGTCGACTTCTTGAACCGTTAATACCCCGTCAGTTACGATCTATTAGTAACGAGATACTAAGAGCCAAAAGCACCGACTAAAGGTGCTTTTGGCTCTTCTTTCACTTTTTGGATCTCCTTGTACTGGCCTCGAAATCCTACCTATATTCTTCTTTCTCAGCCCACATTTTGATATTCACTCGGTTTACAGCAATAACCTGACTTGATAGGTTACTCCCAATGCAGCCAGATGCTTAATCTATAAGTCTTTATCGGCTCAACCTAATATTGAATTTGGAAAGAGCATGGAAGAAAGAAGCAAAGCTTATCTTGATAGCTACCTCAACACATTACCAGCAGACGTTGCTTCGCAATACACCTCTTTTAGTGCCGACTATTACTGTGCTGATGAATACAACGCCAACCTCTGCGCCCAGTTAATTCTCAAGGGTGAAAAACAAGCGTCTTGCAGCCTTGAATATTGGTACAGCCATGAAGGCGAGACGAGACCAGCAGTTGGTCACTTGCAAGTCGTCACTGACTGGGATGGCAAGCCAGTTTGCATTGTAGAGATCACTTCAGTCTCACAGTGCAAATATAACGAAGTGACGGCGGAGTTTGCTGCTGCCGAAGGCGAGGGTGACAAAACACTCGAATGGTGGAAAGAAGCTCACTGGAACTTCTTCTCTCGTGAATGTGAAGAGCTCAAGATCTCACCAAGTGAAGACATGTTACTTATGTTGGAGCGTTTCAAAGTGGTTTATCAATAAAGGGTATTTTGTGTTTAGAAGATCGTGCTCCATAAACAGTAACAAGGTTGTCCATAATGAGCCTAACCGTCCGAGAAGTTTTTATAGGCTCGCTTAAACATTAGATAATTCATCGTATGCAGGAGGCAAGATGACAAAGCTAATCGAATTAACAGAAATAGTCTTATTCGACTGGGGCAATACGCTGATGGTCGATTTGCCAGCCGCACAAGGGAAGATGTGTGACTGGGAAACCGTACAAGAAGTGAGTGGTGCTCGTGCATTACTGGGGGAGTTGTCGAAAACTCATCTAGTTTATGTTGCTACCAATGCTGGTGATTCCAGTAAAGACGACATCATTCGAGCCTTTGAGCGTGTTGGCCTGTCTCAATATATCTTGGGTTACTTTTGTAAGGCGAGCATTGGCTTTTCTAAGTTCGAGTCGGGGTTCTATCCTGCCATTATTTCTAAGCTCGGTGTTTCACCACAAGAGATCACCATGGTAGGCGACACTCTAGAGAAAGACATTTACCCAGCACTTGAAGCGGGTTTGCAAGCGGTGTGGTTGAACACGGAAGGAGTTGATCTTAAGTCAGAGCATCCGAATATCGTACAAGTTCAAAACCTAAGCGAACTGTTGGAGAAACGCGATTAACTCTCTGATATTAAGTTCAGATAAAGCGCTTGTCCGTTTTGACGTAAACCTCTCATCTCTTTGCTGTTTAATCCTCTAAGCTAACTCTAGTTTCCACTATGAGGGCTAGGTTATGAGTGTCGAACGTCACGGAATATCGGTTGGAATTGAACGTGTTAGCGGTGAAACCATCGTTGTGTTCAAAGCGAAAGGCAAACTCACACACGATGACTATCAGGCAATGATGCCAATTCTAAATACCACGCTAGAAGAACTCGATTCATCTAAACTCAAGATGCTGGTCGATATCTCAACCTTAACAGGATGGGAGTTACGTGCAGCTTGGGATGATTTCAAATTGGGATTAGAGCTCAATTCGAAGATAGACAAAATCGCGATTTATGGTGATAAAAGCTGGCAAGAAATGGCATCAAAAGTCGGCAGTTGGTTTGTGTCCGGTGAGATTAAGTCATTCGAAGACCATGACTCTGCGCTTAAGTGGCTAGTCGATTGATTCTATCTGCGGACAGCTAGCTAACAATCCCTAAACAACGCCAATGACAGTAGACGAGCATTGTCTCGAAAGCTGTTATTTTTCGTTTTGGCGATGATATTTCCTATTCGATTCAATAGAATATGTTCACTGCTGGATGTAATATACGCCTAGCGCGATACGTTGTGCTAACCAAAATAATAAACACAATAACAAGGTCTAACGACATGCATAAGGTAATTGATAAGCTGGCTTGGATATTCATCAAAGACGGCGAGTTGTTGATGGTGAGATCAAAAGGCAAAGAACTGTTCTATCTACCGGGTGGTAAGCGTGAAGCTGGCGAAAGTGATGAGCAAGCACTGGTTCGCGAAATCAAAGAAGAGATCTCAGTCGATTTAGTGCCTGATTCCATCAAATACGTCGAGACGTTTACAGGCCAAGCTGATGGTAAAGCGGAAGGCGTATCAGTGCAATTGACTTGTTATCTTGCTGATTATACAGGCGAACTGTCTCCAGATGCTGAAATCGAAGAGCTTAAGTATGTGGATATCAACGACAGAGCGGTATGTTCATTGGCAGCACTGGTTGCGCTTGATTGGTTAGAAGCGAACCAGTACTTGGCTTAAGGTTTTAGCGGCTATTAGCTAATGCTGAAGATTGATCTTCAAAAGATCATCGCTTACGAATAGCTTGAAGGGCGGCTGTCTTTCATCAACAGGTCGAGTTTCCTTTGAGCTTTCTTCGTGTCTTGTAAATCCACCACCTCAATCATTTCACACTCATCTCGTACCATCTCATTAATTAGGCTTGGGTAGTGTCGGCAATCTTCTGGTCGGTCTAAGTAAATGCTACATGTGTACTTGGCTTGAGCCTTGGTGTCTTTCGTCGGAACCAGCTCCAGAAAAGGGCAGCGAGTTAAACGTTCGCCAGATTCAGGGTCGAACCAGATCTCGCTTCCTCGAACATATTCAAAGATGTCTGGGTTGAACAACTCCCACAAATCGATCTCTTCTTGAGTCGCGGCAAGGTCGCCATCTCCGTATTTGATACAGCATTTTCCGCATTGATTACAATCTTTCATTATCGACTTCATAAGTTGGTGAGCTTTTATCATTTTACCACTGATAGGCGTGGCACGTTGATTTTGTTGTTCATGGTTAAGCCGTTACGGGCGGGAACATGGAATGACGGCGCTTAAAATCAATTTATCTATGCACCACCACTCCAAACAAGGCTGTAAACAGTGATACAATTTGCGCCTAGCAAGTTATTAAAACAAGGCATAAAAATGAGAACCGTATACACCACCGAAGGCGACATCAACGCAAAGAAACAGAAAGACGCATACCCAAAGTTGGCGCTATGTGATAACTGCGTTCGAGACTATGTGGTGATTGCTCAAGGCGAACGTACTTATAAGCCATGCGCAAAATGTGGTGCCGACGATTAATGCGCCTTGATAAATACCTATGTAAAAGCACTGACCTAACCAAGCCTGAAGCGATTGAACGCATCCATAATGGCGAGGTGAACGTAAACAGTGAAACAGTCACCGATGAATCGACTCAGGTTCATGAAACCAACGCCATCTTGTTTAATGGCATGCCGCTTAAATTGCGTGAATTTCGATACCTCTTAATGCACAAGCCTGCGGGTACTATCTGTTCTAATGTCGATGAAGTTTATCCTTCACTGTTCAACTACATCGAGATAGACAAAGCATCAGAACTGCACATCGCAGGGCGCTTAGATGCCGACACAACAGGCTTAGTCTTGATTACCGATGATGGGCGATGGTCATTCAACATCACTCTGCCAACCAAGTCATGTAAGAAGGTATATCGCGTGACATTGTCACGAGATATCAAAGATGATGTCGCTGACAAGTTCAAAGCGGGCATTCAATTGCAGGGCGAACAAAAACTGACGCGTCCGGCAGAACTCGAAGTGATTACCAGTAAAGAAGTGCTGTTGACCATTACAGAAGGTAAGTTTCATCAAGTAAAACGAATGTTTGCTGCGGTAGGGAATCGAGTTGTTGGACTACACCGTGAGCAGATTGGTGATGTTCGTTTAGATGTTGAAGCAGGTCAGTGGCGTTATCTAACTAAAGCCGAAGTCGACTCATTTCAGCAAGACTCTGAGTAAACGCTGTAACCACTTAAAGCGTTAAGCGTGTCAGGACCAGAATATCAGCACTATAAGGATCTAGGATGGAAAACCTCAAAGTCTCAGAAATTAAGTCTTTCGTGCCCGCGAAAGACTTCGATTTATCTAAGCGTTTTTACCAGTCAATCGGCTTCGAAGTGATGTCTGAATTTCACGATATCGCCTATCTACGACACGGCAGTTGTGCGTTCCTTCTGCAAAATTTTTATGAACCTGCGCACTGTCACAATTACATGATGCACTTGCTGGTTGAAGACGTAAAAAGTTGGTATCAACACATTCAAAACTCTAATGTAGTGTCGGAATTTGAAGTCAACGTTTCCGAGGTTGTTGAACAGCCTTGGGGAATGCTTGAGTTTTGTATCACTGACCCAAGTGGTGTGCTGTGGCGTGTGGCTGAAAACATCAGGCCGCGTTAATTCATCCAACTTGCATTAAGGCCAGTGAAAACTTCAAATTATCCATCTGTTTCTTTATTTATGCCGACATAAGGCAATGATCAAATAGGTTCAAACATGGATATAAAGGCTAAAATGCACAGCCAAGACGTTTACTACTGTGACGACGTTGATTTGGTTGCTGAGCAAACTCAATGCTTAGAAGTGCTATACGATTTCAACCATACTCGCCCGAGCGAAGGTGATAAACGACAACAAATCATGAAGCAGTTGTTCGCCGAAGTCGGTGAGGGCTGCTACATTGAACCACCATTACATGCGAACTGGGGGCGTCACACGCACCTAGGCAACAACGTATACGTGAACTTTAATCTGACTCTGGTCGACGACACAGACGTATTCATCGGCGACAACGTGATGATAGCGCCTAACGTGACCATTGCCACCGGCACACATCCCATCAGCCCAGAACTCAGGCTAAAAGCAGCGCAGTTCAATGTTCCCGTTCGTATTGGTAACAACGTATGGCTTGGCGCGCACACAGTCGTACTTCCCGGTGTCACCATTGGTGAAAACTCAGTAATAGGCGCAGGCAGCATCGTCACCAAAGACATCCCAGCCAATGTCGTCGCAGTTGGCAACCCATGCAAAGTGATACGCGAAATCAACGAGAGCGACCGAGAGTATTACCACAAAGATCGCCGCATTCCCGATGAGTTAAAGTAAGTATTCCCCGTAGTAGCGTGATGGCTTCCCATCTCGTTATGCTATACAGAAAAACTTTACATTTTCCACATAGCTGAAATTAGCTGTGACATAAGCCATTGTTATGCAATGGCTAAGTTGCATATTGTTTATGCATCTAAGACACTAGAACGAATTATTCTGGATTTAAGTGCAGAATTTTTCTGTCTGGCAGCGCATAGATTAAGATTTTCATACAAGGAAGGTTTATATGTCTGATAATGGAATAGAGCTACACTGCAGTCAATGTAATCAAAAGACAATACATCGAAGACTAAATAGTTCGGAAATTGAGGCACAAAAAACCGTAAAGAATAGCCCAAAGCACAAAATTCTTCATTTTGTGTTTAGCGTATTACTCAACCAAAACAGCTCTAAATCAAACATCAGTTACTTCAAGTGTACTGTTTGTGGTTCAGAGTACAGAGATAATGAAAGCATGCCTCATGGCTGGAGCTAAACTCATCGTTATACTTTGTACTAACAAATCGCTTAACAAAGACTCCCAATGCGTGGCATTTTTAATATGTGTTGCGCTAAGTGTTCAAGGCGGGATGCGGGCGCTTTTGTATTGCGTTACTCATGCCTTAGCAAGGCGATATGCTCAAGGAGGGAGTTTTGCTCGATTTATTCAAAAAAGTGGTTCTCATTAACCTATCAGCTGCACTTGTGGTTATAGCTCTAGCCCAGTTTGTTCCCTTCTTCGCGACTACTCAGTTGATCGACTTCTTGTTCTTTGTTGTCATCGTTATATGGATTATAGCGAAACTAATGTGGGAAGGAGGCATCCATAGTAAGACAACTCGGTTAGATGATCCTAGAACAGATAAGGTCTACAAAATGGTAGAAGGGCATGATTTCGAAAAAGATCAGCACGATCACTATCGCATGAACTACCAGACAGGTTTGGTTTTCTTTATAGCCGGTCTACCTGCATTTATTACTTGTTTAGTTCTTCAATTTCATTGAGTACGAACATAACAATAAGCTTAATAAGATTCACAATGCATGGCATTTTCACTGTGCGTTGGTTTAAGTGTTTAAGATTATATTACGTTCCTGACCACTTAAGCGGGCATCATCTCCATCCAATTCTTCCAGAGTTAAAGTAACTATCCATATCGAGTCTTAATAGTTTGTTTAGGTTCACGGTGCTTTTCTTAACCATTTGTTAGAGTGACATTTCAATGAGCATGGAGGTTTTATAATGGGTACTGTAATCGGTTTGGTGATTCTAGTTGCGATAGATTGGTATCTTGTTCGTAAAACAGGGCTTCATATTCATAATTGGATTTCTAAAAAGTATGCCGCGTATCTGTCGGAGAAGGGAAACAAAAAATAACCTTTCTTATTAAGTCATCGGTATAAAAAGCGTTATCTGCTATTCATTTCACACACTGCAAAGATTGGAGGATTCATGAAAGGTAAAGGAAAGTGCCTATGTGGCTCAGTTGAGTTGGAAGTAGAGTACGCCAGTAATGAATTGGGGGCTTGTCATTGTAGTATGTGTAGGAATTGGTCTGGCGGTCCGATGTTAGTCATTGATTGCTCTGATTCCGTCAAAATATCAGGTGAATCAAATGTAGTGAGATATAAGTCATCCGATTGGGCTGAGAGAGGGTTCTGCGGTAAATGTGGTACTCACTTGTTTTACTTTTTAGTGCCAAATAATCAGTATCACCTTCCTGTCGGTTTATTGATGTCTGGGGATGACTACAAGTTAACTCATCAGATATTCATCGATGAAAAGCCCGAATACTACGAATTTAAAAATGAAACACATAATATGACTGGTGCAGAGGTATTTGCGCACTTTGAAAGTGGAGAGTAAATATGAAGCGAGATTTTTCTAAATTAGCGACAACCGATTACGGAAACATACTAAGTAACGATCACTTTATTGACTTTAGTATTGGTCCTCTTTGGCAGGGAATGCCACGAATTTTTGGAGAAGCGTTTACTGTCCAGTTAACGTCTGGTGATAATTTAATGCTTCATTCAGCCATATACGAAGCACCAGAAGGTTCCATCATTGTAGTGGATGGAGTTGATAGCGAATATGCCGTAGCCGGCGGTAATGTATGCGCAGTCGCGAAGAATCGAGGTATCAAAGGCTTTATTATTGATGGTGTCATTCGAGATTTGGGTGAAATTTCAGATATGAAGTTTCCAGTTTTTGCGAAAGGTGTTCATCCTGTACCGGGAAAGAAAGAGGTCTATTCTGAACTGGGCGCTCCAATCACTTGCGGGGGAGCAAAGGTCTCTACGGGAGATATCATTGTTGCTGATGTAGAGGGTATTGTCGTTATTCCCAAATCAAAGAAAGACGAAGTGTTTTTAATGGCTTCAAAGAAAGCAAGTGAAGAGGCGTCATTAACGCTCGCTGAGTGGGAAGCAAATCACAGGGCTAAAATAGCCCAAGCAATAACGTCTGCGAAACAAAAAACTTAATTGGTGCAGCAAGTTGATTTGTAATGCGTGGCATTTGTCATCAATTAACAGGCGTTAGGCGACAACGAATAAATTCATCCATGGAGAAGAGAGTGATCGTACGGACTGCGACGAAAGAAGACTCAAGTGTCTTGTTAGAGTTTATTGAACAAAAAGCTGACTTTGACCGGAGTATGAAAGGGTTTAGTGGTGAAATCTCGACAACTATAGAGAAAATCGAACGCACATTATTTGGTGATTACGCATTTGCCCATGCATTAATATTAGAACGGAATTGTGAGCCTTTTGGCTTCGCACTGTATCACTATCGATATTCATCCTTCAGTGGAGAGCCATCAATCTGGCTTGACGACCTATTGGTTACAGGAAATCAAAGATCACAAGGGTATGGCCGTGAACTTATGTTGGCTTTAAAGTCACAAGCGGAGTCATCATATGCCTCTCACATCTCATGGACGGCAAGTCCACATAATAAGAAAGCGCATGATTTCTACAAAAGGTTGGGTGCAGAGGTTGAGCGAATGGATGGTCAAAGACCTTATTTCCGTTGGGCAATGTGCGATTCGTAAATGAATCAAAAGGGAACTATGAAAATAACGACGCTGGTTGATAACTCTCGACTGGATAACAGGAAAGATTTAGCCGTTGAGCGCGGACTATCACTGCATATTGAAACTGAATCGCTAAAGATCTTGTTCGATATGGGAAGTGGCGATACGTTTTGTCAAAACGCACCATTACTGGGTATTGATATTAAAGATGTAGACCTCGCTGTCATATCACACAGGCATCATGATCATTGTAATGGCACCGCTGATTTTGTTGCTCATAACTCTAAAGCCAAAGTGTTTCTGAAAAATTGCGAACAGAAAAGCTATCATTTCCGGGCTTTCGGTTTCAAAAGTGATGTCGGGATCAATCCGGACTTACTAGAAAACAGCAACGAGCGGTTAGTCTTCGTTAATCGTACTACTGAGATCGCCCCAAATGTCTTTGCTATCACAGATATTAGCGTGAAACACGAACAACCTAAGGGTAATAAATACCTTTATACACAGTCGGAAAATCGACGGGAGCGCGACTCATTTGATCATGAATTACTGTTAGTGATTAAAGAGCCAGATGGTTTAGTTATATTCACGGGATGTGCGCATAGTGGCGTTCTTAATATGGTTGATACAGCGGTTACTCTGTTCCCAGGAGAGAGAATAAAAGCGGTTGTCGGGGGCTTCCATCTAGTGGGCTTACCATTGTTCAATAGTATTGGTGGCACAAAGCAAGACATTAGAGATCTTGGATTGACGTTGTCTCAATACCCCATTGATAAACTGTATACAGGGCACTGCACAGGCAAGAAAGCTTATGAGTTGTTGAAAGAAGTATTAGGCAAGCGTCTGGAAGCAATGCCGACAGGTCGGCGTATTCATGTGTAGCGTTGGTCAAACCTTAGATGGATGTTAGTTAGGTCACGATGAATAAACAAAAACTAAAGAACCTCATTCAACAAGTTCCTGAGCTAATCGAAACAGCCAACGTATGTCGTGAGGTGGGTTTGCCAAACTTCTATATTGCAGGCGGCGCCATCACTCAAATAATCTGGAATGATATCGAAAACAAACCGCTTCTAGACCAAGTTAAAGACTTAGATATTGTCTATTTCAATAATGCATCAGCCCTCACTGAGGACGAATTCAAAAACCGCATTCGTTCGCGGTTAAGTCATCGTGTCGACGTGGATGTAAAGAACCAAGCGACCATCCATGAGCGTTACGCTAAGAAGTTCGGTTGCTTGATTCAACCATACGATCGTGTTGAACAAGGTATCAAGTCTTGGCTTTCTGCGCTTGCTATCGGGTTTACTCTGGATGATTCAGGCGATATCAAGTTGTTTGCACCATACGGTGTAGAGGACGCGTTTGATATGCTGATTAAACCGAATAAGCGAGCAATGACAGAAGCGAACTACAACAAAATGACCGCTGGTTATAAGGCTAGATGGCAGCAAGTAAAAGTGTTTCCTTGGGTGTGATCGACAGAGCTTTACGAGATCATTCTCAACATTTGGTATTTAACTCGGCTTGGCGCTAGTGGTAAGTTTGAGCGTAATCTCGGCATTGTTAGTCACTTAGCTGTTCGTTTGTCTTTTGGTAAGAATTAAGGAGTTTTAAGTGAGTCAGGAAGTAAGAGTAGGTATCGCTGCGGTTATTCTACGTGAAGGGCGAGTGTTACTTGGAGAGCGAATTGGTTCTCACGGAGCTCATACGTGGGCAACGCCGGGCGGACACCTTGAGTGGGGTGAGAGCATTGAAGAGTGTGCCAAACGCGAAACACTCGAAGAGACTGGCCTCGTTGTTAGTGGATTTGAAAAGCTCTCTTTTACCAATGATATTTTTGAGAAAGAGAACAAGCACTATATAACGCTGTTTGTTGTGGCTTCTGATGCTAGCGGCAAACCACAGGTGACAGAGCCTGATAAATGTAAGCAATGGAAATGGTTTAAGCTCGATGATTTACCAGAGCCATTGTTTCTTCCTCTGACGAATCTGTTGAGCGATCCAGTCATCCTTGGGAAGCTAGCGCAGTAATACAAATTGTGAGTCTGTTGCTGTGTGAATAAAGGGAATAATCAAACGGAATTAAGGAGATGTTCGATGTTCAAGTGTCCAAATTGTGGGGCGTCGGTTTCTATTAAAGAGAAATCCAAGCTGGATCCTTCCAAATACATGCCATGTAAACAATGCGCTCAAGTATTGAAGCCCTTTACTGTTTATTACTATTCACTCTTTTTTGTCGCGCCTTTCTCGTTTTCGATATCAATGAATTATGCTGGGTTTAGCACTTTAGGTGCCATTGTGCTTAGTTTTGTATTGGTTTACGTATTGTTAGTGTGTCAGCCAATAAAGAAAACATCACAATAGCGCCCTTGCATTAAAAGAAGATGATTAATCAGCAATAAAATAATGAGAATGGTAAATCATGACATTACGAGTAGTTCCAGAGCTTTATTGTTTCGATATTAATGTGAGCAAATCCTTCTTTGTCGATGTGTTAGGGTTTGAAGTTAAATACGAACGCCCAGATGAGGAGTTTGCTTATCTAACGCTTGATGGTGTTGATGTGATGCTTGAAGGGATTGCGGGCAAAAGTCGAAAATGGCTTTCAGGTGACCTAGAGTTTCCGTTAGGGCGTGGTGTTAACTTCCAATGGGATGTTATCGACATCGAGCGACTTTATCAGAGAGTTAACGAAAGCGCCGCTGATTCTATTTACTTAGCGTTAGAGTCGAAGTCTTATCAATGTGGGGATTCGATCGCGACTCAGAAGCAGTTCATCGTTCAAACTCCTGACGGTTATCTCTTTAGGCTCTGCCAAGATATTCATTAAGTCATGACCTTTTAGTTGGATACCAAATGCTGGTCTTTACTCGAAATTATTGGATGGACTAAACGTATTAACTGAGTACTAAGGTTGCATTTCCCAAAATACGGTTCTCGAGATACTAGCGATGAGCTCTAGTCGGTTCTTCGTGGGTGCTATACAGAAGGAACAACAATGATAACTATCGAAAGGCTTGAAGATTCACATGTGGCGTTAGTTCAGGCCATCCAACTCGCCGATGAACAGGTTAAGTTCGCTGGTACAGCTGCAGAGTTTTTATTAGACGGCAGTGAAACGACGCACTTGCACGTGATTAAGTCTGATAACGAAGTTGTGGGTTTCTTTAAGCTGGATATCGCTTACGCAGAGCGCTACGAATTCTGCCCTGAAGGAAGCATTGGCTTGAGAGCTTTTGTGCTTGATAAAAACCAGCAAGGTAAAGGTTTAGGAACAGGCACGGTGAAGGCTTTGTTTCCGTATTTAAAAGCGAATTACTCAGCGTATGAGTCGATTTACTTAACTGTGAATTGCAAAAATCCGGCAGCATTCAACTGTTATAAGAAAGGCGGCTTCGAAGATATCAATCAACAGTATTTAGGTGGCGCAGCAGGCCCGCAATTTATCATGCGCGGTCGAATTGCTTAGTAATAAATTATTGATGAGAAACACCTGCACAGCTGTATGCAGGTTGAGAGTCTTAAAGAACACGAGAAGGAAATTTGATGAAGGTTCAATATCTTGAAGTGGTTACCCCAGAGGTCGATGTCGTTTGTGCAACATACGCTCAGCTCTACAACGTGAAATTCAGTTGTGCAGATGTGAACCTTGGTGGGGCGCGCACTGCAAAGCTATCTAATGGCGGGGTAATTGGCATTCGAGCACCGCTTCGTGAAACTGAAGAACCAACTGTTCGTCATTACACGTTGGTTGAGGATATTCAGTCTGCAGTAACTGCAGCCGAGAAACTAGGCGCCGAAGTTGCGGTGCCGCCAATGGAGTTACCACGTCACGGGATGTGTGCCATTGTCATTCAAGGTGGCGTCGAGCTCGGATTCTGGCAGTTATAAATGATGTATACCTTTTAGATTGTGACGGACGAGATACTACGATTTATGATGCGACACCTAGTGTCTTTACCTGCTTCATGGCATCATTCCACGCAGCTAAAACCCCAACAAGGTATGTTATGAAACAGAATATTGTCCACATTGCACTCGTGGTAAAAGACTACGATGAAGCGCTTGATTTCTATGTAAACAAGCTTAAGTTTGATCTCATCGAAGACACGTATCTGCCAGAAGAAGATAAGCGCTGGGTTGTTGTTGCTCCACCAAATTCAACCGGTGTGAGCCTGTTACTTGCTAGAGCTTCCAAGCCAGAGCAACTCGATTTCATCGGCAACCAAGCTGGTGGACGCGTATTCCTATTCTTAAACACCGATGACTTCTGGCGTGATTACGAACGTATGACGTCTTTGGGCATTAACTTTGTCCGAGAGCCTAAAGAGCAAGGCTACGGCACCGTTGCTGTGTTTGAAGATCTTTACGGTAACTTGTGGGATCTGCTTCAGTTAAATCCTGAACACCCTATGGCTAACAGGTAGATAAGCTTAGCCCACAACCATCGGGTGTTGCGTATTACAAAATGTCGGTTCATTGGGAGTAACGCTTCTTTGTCGCTAGGTTAACCCTCCGCACCGCTCAATCATCAACTTAAGTTAAGGAAGCTTATCGTGGAAGAAATAAAAGGCATTCTGCAATTCATGGTCGAAATTGAACAATTAAAGGATGTTCATCGACAGACGAAACCAGTTGGATTGGACCGATATGAAAACTCGGCCGAGCACAGTTGGCACGTCTGTTTGAGCGCTCTTATGTTGAAAGACTATGCCAATGAAGAAATCGATATTACCCGAGTAATGAAGATGTTGCTGATTCATGACCTTGGGGAAATCGATGCGGGAGATACCATCATTTATGCCAGTGAAACCGAAGAAAACAAGCTCAAAGAGAGAAACTGCGTCGAGCGCTTGCTGAAATCATTGCCGAGCCATTCAAGAAGCGAGTATTTGGATTTATGGCTTGAGTTCGAAGCCGGTGAGTCACCGGAAGCTAGATTTGGTAAGGCGATCGATAGAGTGCCGCCTTTGCTTCATAACATCCATGGTGGTGGTCATAGCTGGAAGAAGCACAACATATCCAAAGACAAAGTCCTGACCTTCAATGGCGAGCGTATTTCTAAAGGCAGTCGTGCCTTATGGAAAGAGCTAGAAGTGCAGCTTGAAGGTGCTGCGGACAAAGGGCTATTAAAGTAAAAGTTAATTTCGTACCTAAGCGTAACAATAGCTTTAGCTGTTCAATGAGGGAAATCTCGATGGCAACTGATTCAAGATGCATGGCACTTACCTTGTGTCTCATTTCTTTCAAATAAAGATCTAGTGGACAACAATAAGTTCGAGAACCGAGTGATAAGTTGTTACTATGCATCAACTTTATAAATATTGGTTGGCTTATATAAATGCTTGATAATAAATATATTAAACATCCTTATCACTGCGAACAGTGTAACGCACTTACCCCGCACCTTGCTGTTAACGCTTCCGATGCTGAATCTAAAGCGGACACTGAATCTGAAAAGAAACAATGGAAGTTAGGCGTGTTGATGGAGTACCTGATGACGTTATTGTTTAGAGGTGACCATAAAGTTCCCGGTTTTTATGTCGACAGTGATTACGAATACCAATGTGAGAAATGTGGAACCAAATCGTGGCACTGATCGTGTGTTTAACTTTTGAAAAAATCCCCACCTAAACTGATGATAATAAGACGCATTAGAAAAGTGATCCTCTCTGCAAACTGAGAATGGAATCGCGTCTATACTGACATGGGTTACGTCGCTGAATTTGGAAGTGGCGCTATGAATGTAAGTTTGATTAGGTTAAATCTCAGAGGTGACGATGAAAAAATTACTACCACTATGCGCCATTTTACTCTCGGCATCATTTTCAGCTGCGGCTTCTGATGGTTTGATTAAATACCAAAGTAATTATTCAGTGAAAGAGACTGCTGACCGCTTTGAAGAAATCGCCAAGAGCAAAGGTTTGACCTTGTTTGCGAGAATCGACCATCAGAAAAACGCGAGTAAGGTCGATCTTGAATTGAGACCAACGGAAGTCATCATCTTTGGTAACCCGAAAGTAGGGACACCATTAATGCAATGTGCTCAAGAAGTCGCGATAGATTTACCGCAGAAGGTGTTAGTCACTGAGGATTCTAATAAGAAAGTATGGTTGTCTTACAACGATCCTAATTACTTGGTAGAGCGTCACGCGATCAATGGCTGTGACGAGGTCGTTAAGAAAGTATCGGGTGTACTAAGCAAGCTATCAGAAGCGACAGTGACGAAAAAGAAAGCAAAATAACCAAGACGAATAAGCACTCATTAAGACTATTAATGGGTGCGATATGACGATGATATCGCCCATTAGTCATTGTGTTGACAACTAAGCAACAGTATATAAAAGTAGTTTTATGAAACTGAATTTAGCGCCATCTAACCAACGAATTATCATCATTCCATAGGAATGGTGGGATTGTTGATGCGCTTTGTTTATCGAACCCACCCGTAAGGTGGGTTTTTTGTCGCTGTCTTATGGGTTTTATCTGAATAGAGGAAGTCATATGAAAAAGATCGCGGTTTTTGGTAAGCCTGGGAGTGGAAAGTCCACAGTCAGCAAGGCGTTAGCACTAGCTACAGGGATAGAGCTTCACCAGTTGGACTCTATTGTTTACAAGGCCAACGGAGAGTTTGTTGAACGTGAAGTATTTGAGGAGGCTCATGAGAGCATACTTAAGTCAGAAAGCTGGATCATCGATGGTTTTGGCCCTCTAGGCTCGTTCAACACACGTTTAGATGCAGCTGATACCTTGGTTTATATCGACCTTCCTTATTCAATTAGCTACTGGTTTGTAACCAAGAGAATGCTCAAAGGTCTATTCGTTAAACCTGAAGGCTGGCCTGCTGGAAGCTCAGTGATAAAAGGCACGATACAAAGCTATAAGACACTACAACTGTGTCCTAAATTTTGGAATGACGACTTTAGAGCGCAGTTAGAATTGCGCGCTAAAGAGAAAGAGGTTTACATCATCAGAAGCGTGACTGAATTGAATAACTTTGTTCACCAACACTTCACTTAACAGTCGAGAGTTTACTTTTCTTTAAAACGCTCTTACTTACTCATAACTTCATGAAAATATTTAGATTTAACTCTACGTGTGGCATATTTGCCATATGTTTAGTTTGTGCTTTGAGTTAAGGAGATAGATATTATGTATGGAAGTGAGAAGACGAGAGCGTTCTGTAGTAACTGTAAGGAACTGACACTGCACAAGTACACTATGTTTAGTAACCAAGCCGAAAAAGCGCCACAACATGAAAAGAAGCCAGGGTTGCTTGGAATGATTTTATCGTCGCTAGCTTCAAGTGGCGGAAACGGTGACTATAAATGTACAAAGTGTGGAACCAATTTACGTACACCGGACAACCTTGATTAGCCTTTAACCTACTTAATACTTCAACATTCTTCTTCTTTAATTATCCGTTTTCATTTGATAATAATTCAAATTGTACCGTGTTTTTCATTGAATGAACTTCTAGTAGTCTATGCGAATAGTTAATTATTGGGCATTCAAATGACACAGTATCAGTTCCAACAAGGGCATATTCGCCCACCTTCAGAAGCGGATAGCTTATTGATTCGCACCACCCAAGGTTGTCCTTGGAACAAATGTAAATTCTGTACGCTGTTTGAGGGGATGGAGTTTGCAATTCGTCCCGTTGAAGAGATTAAGAAAGACATTTGGGCTGCGAAAGCATTCTATAAGAACCGTAAATTTGAGACCTGTTTTCTGCAAGACGGTGATTCATTCACTATGGATACCGAAGACTTGCTGGATGTGTTGAATACACTCAAACAAGCCTTCCCAGAGTTAAAGCAGATCAGCTCTTATGGACGAGCGCAAAGCATGACTAAGAAGTCGCCTGAAGAGATGAAAGCCATCTGTGATGCAGGGCTCAACATGCTTTATTGCGGTATGGAATCGGGTTCTATTGATGTTCTCAAATTGATGAAAAAAGGCATTACTCCGAAATCTATTTTGAAATCGACCGAATACGCGAAGCAAGCGGGTATGAAGATGATGACCTTCATTATCCTTGGCTTGGGTGGTAAAGAATATTCGGCGCAGCATGTTGAAGAAACGGCGGCCTTACTTAACCAAATCAACCCAGATGAAATACGCATTCTGTCGCTTGCTGTGAAGCCTGGAACCGAATTGGATGAACTGGTGCAGAATGGAGAGTTCACGCCACTTAGCGAACGTGAAATGCTTGAAGAACAATATCAATTGATCAGTAAACTAAACCGCGTGACGGGCAACTATGGTAACTATCACGGTATTAATTTGTTGATGGAACTGAACGGACAGCTGCCACAGGATAAAGCGAAGTTCTTAGCGACAATAGACCGTTTCAATATGATGAGTGAGAATGACCAGAATAACTTTATCTTGGGACGTCGCATTCATTACTACGCCGCATTGAAAGACATGGATAACCAACTTATGTACGATTCTGTACAAAGAGAGCTTAATCGCATTCAAAAGCAAAATCCCGATGAACTCGACAATGTGTTTTACCAACTCCGTCAACGCATGATCTAGCAGCAAGGACTAATAACATGAATAACCTCGTTAACTGGCAAATCAGAAATGAAAATCCGGAACATCGATCTTTGGAAAACGGCGTGCTGACGATGCAAGTGCAAGAGGGCAATATCTTTGGTGCGGGTTCAGCTGATGTTGATAATATCTTCGTTCATCCAGTATCTAGCTCGGATTACAGCACAGAAGTGACGGTTCAATTAGATCCAAACCTCGCATTTGAACAAGCTGGGTTAGGTATTTACTGGGATAACGACAACTACATTAAAGTGAGCAAAGAGATGTTCATGGGCGAGCGTTCATTGGTGTTCGTTGTAGAACAAAATGGTCAGCCACAGATCAAGGAACGTCTGTTGTTTAGTGAATCTAGTGTGTCGGTAAAGCTCGTCAAACAAGGCGGAAAAGTCGGCGCTCATTTCCGCCCGTTAGAAAAACAACAATGGCAGGAAGTGATCACGTTTGATTCGTTAGTAGGCAGTGAACAGGGTGTGATGCTTTATACGTTCAGTGGCAGTAAGGCGACGCCTAATTTCGCCAAATTTAGTGGCTTTAGTTTGTCTGACGCCTAATAATTTGTCTTACGCTGAATAAGCTTGCTTAGCGTATAAAAAAACGGACCGATATTGCTACCGGTCCGTTTTTAAATTCTTCAAGTCAAAGCGCTTATGCACAGCACTTCTTGTATTTCTTACCGCTGCCGCAAGAACATGGGTCGTTACGGTTAGGGGTCTTTTCAAACGTCATCGTTTTTGGCTTGTTCAGTAGAGTATCAAGCTCGATGGTGTTCTCTTCTTTGTCTGCGTCGACTGTAACAGTAACGAAGATAGTATTTTCAGCGGCTAGTGCTTCAACTTCTGCTTTGCGCGCTTCAGTTTGAACCATTACAGCGATTGGAGATTCTTCAGTACCCGCTTTTACATCGCGGTTTACGTTGTAGCCAGCAAGAACGTGGTTCTGTCTTGTTTCGATACGGCCTTTGAAAAATAGTTTCGACATTGGGTACTCATTAAAAATGTTGAATGGCGCTATTTTTAACGGCGATAGCGCAATGGAGCGGGGATTATACGCATATATTGCAATTGATAAAGCAGTGATGTGAGCAAACACTGTTTGGTTTTTGTTTGCTAGTAACGGTTTGTTCTCTAGCTTTGCTTCTATTCGACAAATTTCGAAATTCAAGACAATAAAATTGCCCTAAATAGGCTTATGAATGATAAATTCAAATTACTAATCGAAACAAAGAGATAGTGTATGAAGTTAGATGCCATCCTGTGGGATTACGATGGAACCATAGTCAATTCCGTTCCAAAGAATATCGCAATCACAAAAGATATTATCTCTTTAGTCGCGCCACACTTGTCAGGTGATAACTTACCTAAATATTTGCTCAGCGAAGCGCTTTATCATGAAGCCAACCACGGGGCTAAAAACTGGCAAGCCTTATATGTCGATTATTACGGTTTATCACACGATGAAATGTTGATCGCTGGTGGAATGTGGGCAGAGCATCAAGAGAAAAACCAAACAGCCGTTGCCTTGTTTGAAGGAATGGAAACCGTGGTTAATCAGTTTGCTCATCTTCCACATGGGATCTGCTCTCAAAACTCTCAATTGAATATTCGTGGTGTGCTCGACAGTTATGGCATTGGTGATTTGTTTAAATCGGTCGTGGGCTATGACGATGTCTCGAACGGTAACCAAAAACCCCATCCATTTGGTGGTGTGAAATGTGTCGAGAACATATTTGGCGCCGATCCGACTAACGAGCTTTGTTTGATGTACATCGGTGACCATGAAGCGGACACACAGTTTGCTCGCAATATTGAAGCCGCGCTGGGTAAAAACGCAAAAGTGATTGCCGTTGCAGCAGGTTATAGCCGATCGAAACCTGAAAATTGGCAAACCAAGCCCGATTACATTGCTAACAGTGTCGATGATCTTTTAACGATCATTAGCAAGTACGCATAACGAAGCAGACATTTAAAAATCACCACACGTAAATAACTTTAAGGAAGAATAATGACACCAAAACAAGTGGTATTGGGATTTTGGGATGCAATGCGCAGTAATGATTTTGCAAAGGCAGGTGAATGGCTAACCGCAGATTTTGAAGGCTATTGGCCGCAGTCGTCTGAATTGACGTTAGGGCGCGACAACTTCACTGCAATCAATACTGAATACCCAGCCAATGGTGTTTGGGAATTCACGCTCAATTCGATTGTCTGTGAAGGTGATACGGTAGTCACGGACGTTTCGGTCACTGACAGTGTGTTGAAAGGCCGAGTGATCACCTTTCACACGGTGGTTGACGGTTTAATTCAAAAGCAAACTGAGTTTTGGCCAGACCCATTCGAAGCGCCGGCGTGGCGATCGCAGTGGGTTCAGATCGTATCGAACAATTAGTTTGTATCGATACGATCAGTTTGTCACGAACAATCAGGTTGCACAGAATAAGTAAACATTAGGAGGTTTCATTGAGCAAGGTAGTGGTTGTAACCGGCGGAAGCCGAGGCATTGGCGCAGCAACGTCTAAATTGTTGGCCAGCAAAGGCTATGCTGTATGCGTTAACTTCATACACAATGAGTCGCGAGCTGAAGATCTAGTAGACGAGATTCGTGAACAAGGCGGAACCGCGATAAGCGTGCGTGCGGATGTGTCTGTTGAATCGGACGTGAAATCTTTATTTGAGATTGCTCGTAATAAGCTAGGTCCAGTGACGCACTTGGTCAATAATGCCGGGATCTTGTTTACCCAGTCACCATTGGTTGATATTGAATTGGATCGCTTTGAAAAGGTGATGAAATCCAACGTATCAAGCTGCTTTCTGTGCAGTAAAGCCTTTATCAAACAAGCCGATGGCGCGGGTTCGATTGTGAATGTATCGTCTGCCGCTTCTCGTACTGGCGCACCGTTTGAGTATGTGGATTACGCAGCATCGAAAGGTGCGATGGATTCACTCACCAAAGGCTTATCGCTTGAATTAGCTTCACGCAATATCCGAGTGAATGGCGTAAGGCCAGGTTGTATTTATACTGAGATGCATGCAGACGGCGGAGAGCCAGATCGCGTAGACAGACTAGCTTCGCAGTTACCGTTACAACGAGGTGGCACACCAGAAGAAGTCGCGAACTCTATCGCGTGGTTATTATCAGACGAAGCTTCGTATGTCACCGGCTCGTTTATTGATATTGCAGGCGGTCGATAGGGCACGTTTGCCTTTACACTAATATAAACAAGTTACAACCATCAACACGCAACAAAAGTACCTAACTAAAAGAACGAAACTAAGAGTACAACCATGAAAAACTATTTTGAAAGCCCGTTTGTTGGAAAGTCACTCAAAGAACAAGTGACCAACCCGAACATCATCGTGGGCGAGCACAGCTATTACTCGGGTTACTACCATAACCACGGCTTTGATGACTGTGCGCGTTACCTATTACCGGATAGAACCGATATCGATAAGCTGATCATTGGCAGCTACTGCTCGATTGGTTCTGGCGCCGTGTTTATGATGGCGGGGAACCAAGGCCACCAAAACCAGTGGGTGAGTACCTTCCCGTTTTTCTATCAAGACGATGAGAAGTTTGAAGGTGCGATAGACGGCTTTGAACGCTCTGGTGATACCGTGATTGGTAACGATGTGTGGATTGGTACAGAAGCCATGATCATGAGTGGTGTTAAGGTTGGTGACGGAGCCATCATCGCAAGTCGAGCGGTTGTGACTAAAGATGTCGCGCCATACTCGATTGTCGGTTCAAACCCAGCACGCCATATCCGTTATCGTTTCAATGAGACTGAAATCGCTCAGTTGCTAGAAATGAAATGGTGGGAATGGAGCGAAGAACAAATCAAAGGCGCAATGTCGCTAATGTGTTCTTCAGACATTGGTGGTTTGTACCATTATTGGAAAGGATTCTTGAAGCCTTAAATTGTCGTTCACAGATGAAATGTGAATGGTGAGAACGAGATTAAATTTAACAAATTACTCAATAATCTGATTATGGCAATGCGATTGTGATACGAGTAACTTATTGATTGTAAAGATATTGAATAGTATGGCATGTCGCATTAGCGTGGTGGATGAATTGGAAGGGTATTATGATTAGTTGCAACGATTACGATTATATTGAGATTGTGTGTATGCACCGATACCCAATCAAATTAACGCTGAAATCTGGCGAGCAGATTGAATGTGTCGGATTAGATACTCAACGCAATGATAGCCGTGAAGAGTGCATTAAGGTCAGTATTCAAGGTGTAGAACAACTTGTCGTACTCACAGACCTTTCCACACTAGAAGTTTGTGTCGACAACCCTCATTTTCAGCAGATTTCATTCAAAACGTCATAGGCTTTCAAATGAATAACACGATAGAACAATGCTATTGCACCGCATGCCGAGAAGATACACAGCACGTTGTGGTGTTGGTCAGAAAGACGAGTGCGTTTGCAGAGAAACCTAACCAAAAGCGAAGCGAGTTTTGGGCAGGCATGATAAAAGGTTGGTTCCTTGGCCCGTTTGTCGCGTCAATGGATGAGTTTTCTCGTCATATAGTGTGTGAGAAGTGTGGTCACAAAGAGATTGAAGATTAGGTATCGATTCAATATGCTAAAACCATCGTTGGCTTAGGGATAAAACGAATGAAAGTAGAAACGATTGAAGCCGTAAAGGCGTATGGTTTTTCAGTAAGAACCACCAATACCGATGAGATGGACCCAGCAAGAGCCAAGATAGGGCAATTGTGGCAGGGCTTTTTTGACCAAGCATTTCCGAAATTAACACCGGATTCAAAAGTGTATGGCGTTTACACTAACTACGAGTCTGACTTTACGGGCGAATTTGATGTTATCGCGTGTACTAATGCACTTACGGATCAGAATGTTGATACGCTTGTAGAAACCGAAATACAAGCAGGTAAATACTTAACGTTTTCTGCTGAAGGTGAATTACCACAAGCTGTGATCGACCTATGGGGTGAAGTGTGGGCGTATTTCAGCGCTGCTGACTGCCCACATGTGAGAACTTACACGACAGATTTTGAACTATACAAAGGTGAAACTGAAGTCGAGATTTCGATAGCGATTCAGTGATCAGGTTAAAATGAACAAAAGGCTTAGCTTAGACTGTGTTTGCCAGTTAAGAGACAGTAGTTACCGGTAAAGAGACAACGGAATCCCAGTTAAGCCTTTGAATATCTGTTCTTTACAAAGAAGATACAGTGTCACGTAACTACTTTAATACCTAGGAATTATCTATTCCAGAATTACCCTAGATCACCCTAGATACCCTTAAGTCACCCAAAATTCTCTTAAGTTATCCAAAAAGACAATCTTGCTTGGTTTCATTCCACAAAGGGTATTGCTTCATGACTTGGGTGTAGAGCTTACTTTCAAGGTGCGCTCTTAACCAACGTCCTACGTTTTGATATTCCGATTTCACAAACCACTTCTTTTCGACTCGCACAAACTGACTGACGAAAGGCATCACCGCAAAATCGGCCAAGCTTGGGCTTTCTCCAAAAAAGTAGGGCTGATCGGTAAGTCGCACTTCTAACTGCTTAATGAAGGTTTCGCAGGCTTGTCGGCGTTGTTCAACATCGATGTTTCGGTAACGAACCGATGCACGATACCTTTCTAAGTGACCAATAAATTCTTCATCGTTGGTTTTAATGAGCTGCTGAACTTGTTCGCTAAGCGTTGGATTGCTTGAACGCAGAAGATCTTGAGGATCGTTTTGTTGAAGTGACCAGTTCATCACATCCAAGCTCTGTTCAATGACTTGTCCATTGGGTAACACCAATACAGGCACTGTTCCTTTTGGCGAACTGGCCAATAGTTCGCTAGGCTTGTCTTTGGTAACGATTTCTCGAAGTAACACTTTTTGCTGTGATAGTGCGATGCCCATTCGTCCGCGCATTGCATAAGGGCAACGGCGTAAAGAATAAAGGATAGGTAGATCGGATTCGTTCGGCATTATTGAGGTCATTTAGTTTGAAAAGTGTTGTACGGTGGTAAAGAGATCGTGATGTGGGTAGAATACGCGGCTTAAAAATTATAAGTAAGTGAGCGACTTCAAAAATGAGCAGAAAAATTGAGTTATTAGCCCCAGGTGGCGATGTAGAAGCGATAAAAGCCGCCATCGTAGCGGGTGCTAATGCAGTTTATTGTGGTTTAGACACATTCAACGCTCGTAACAGAGCCTCTAACCTGTCGTTAGACGAATTGAATGGTGTGATTCGCCTTGCTCATGAATACGGCTGTGAAGTGTTCCTGACTCTTAACGTTGTGCTACTGGAGCACGAGACTAAGAGCATCACCAAACTGCTGAACCAGCTTGTGAACACCAAAGTGGACGGCATCATTGTTCAAGACTTGGGTTTATTCAACCTGGTTAAGAAGCATTTCCCATCGTTAGACGTTCACGCGTCGACTCAGTTAACTACGCACAACGAAGGTCAGATTAAGTTCTTGTCTAAGATTGGCGCGACGCGCGTTAACTTGTCTCGTGAGTTGAACCTGCCTGAAATCAAGATGCTGACGGAAGTGGCACACGATCACGACGTATTAACCGAAGTGTTCGTACACGGCGCTCTGTGTATCGCATTCTCTGGTCAATGTTACTCAAGCTCAGTAAGTGTGGGTAACTCAGGTAACCGTGGTCGTTGTAGCCAAGCGTGTCGTGATGAGTACGAAATCACCAACGCGGGCAACAAGTTCCCACTTAACCTGAAAGATAACTCAGCTTACTACGACCTACCTGAATTGGTTGATGCGAAAGTCGACTCATTGAAAGTAGAAGGCCGTATTAAAGGCGCACACTACGTTTACACTGTGGTAGACACATGGCGTAAACAGATTGATAGCTTTGTAGAAAGTGGTTTGTTGATCGAAGACGATTCGAACCTACACAAAGTATTCAACCGTGATTTCACCAACTCTTTCCTAAAGGGCAACCTAACGAAAGACATGTTCATCGATAACCCGCGCGACAACAGCATGAACTACGCTGTTGAAAAAGCGACGGAGCAGAACAACGAAATCTCAGTTGTACAGATTCAAGAAGTGACCAACGAACTTCACCAAGCGAAAGACGTTCTTGGTAACGAAATGCGTGACAAGATCGAGTTCCTTGATATTCGCAAGACACCAGTAGCACTGTCGTTCAGCGCAAAAGTGGGTCAACCATTTACGGTGACTGTGAACACGCCAAAAGAGAACTTTACTCTTCAATCTAAATCGCTATTGAAGGCGGTTGAAGAGAAGGCGATTACTCAAGAGCTACTTGAGAAGCGCTTCAAAAACGTGAAGAGTGCAGTTCACACGCTAGAAAGCCACGACTTCAGTGAAGTGGATGCAGGCTTGTTGATTCCTCTAAAAGAAGTTTCAGACCTAAAAGACGAGATCGACTTCATTCTGAACGGCTCTGTGGAAGTGATTAAGCACGTTGAAGTGCCAGCACTGCCTCAGCACCCTAAAGTGAACGAGAAGCCGACTATGTCGATGCTTATCGCCGATGTAGAAGACTTACACCTGTGTGACGTGACTGACGCGGATGTTTACTTCAAACTTCCAGAAAGCTTCAAGAAGCGTTGTAACAAGTACATCGACATCTTGGCAGCAAACCCACGTTTGATTCCTTGGTTCCCAGCGGTATTGATCGGTAAAGATTACGACGAAGCGGTTCGTATTCTTGAAGAGATCAAGCCAGCTCGCATCGTAACCAACAACACGGGTATTGCTTACAAAGCTTACGAGATGGGTATTGAGTGGGTTGCAGGCCCGTTCATGAACACGACCAACTCTCACGCACTGGTTACTCTGAAAGAAGAGCTGAACTGTGCAGGCGCATTCATTTCGAACGAGATCAACAAAGGTCAGATTCGTCATATTCGTCGCCCAGAGAACTTCAAACTGTTCTACAGCATTTACCACCCAATCTTGATGATGACCAGCCGTCAGTGTTTCTTCCAAAGAACCGTGGGTTGTAACAAGCCAAGCATCGAAGCAGGTTGTATGTTGAAGTGTGAGAAAGCGACCACGATTACCAACGTGAAAGGCATCTCTTTTGCGGTTGATAAACAGAAGGGTGGCTACCCAAGCATTTACAACCACGAGCAGTTCTTGAACCACGACGCAGTAACTGACTTCTCTGGTCTGTTCGACGAGTTCTTCATTGACCTAACCAACATCGGTGCAGGTTCTAAAGAAGTGAAAGACAAAGTTGAGCTTATCAAGCATTTCGAAGCGCTACTGAACGGCGTTGAAGGTTCACAACAGAACCTAGAGCAGATGGTTGAAGTTCGAACTAATGCTCAGTACGTGCAAGGTCTATAGCGTACAAGGTTTATAGGGTTCAATGTCTATGGGCTGTAAGGCTTATAGCTTCTAACGCAAAGAGCGTTCAAGGTTTATAACGCTCAACCGCTTATAAGCACTCTGAACCAATAAACAAAAGGCCACTCAATCGAGTGGCCTTTTTAATGTCTGAAACTTTCTGAATCTTTCTCAACCAACGAATACGTTATTCTGTCACGGCTTCTTGTTTGAAGCATGGGCTTTTCAACGTGTTCATCTTTTCGATTTCATTGGTTAAGCGCAGCGAGAGCAGGGCTTTCTGGTTCGAAGCAAAATCAAACATCACGATAGTCGCAGTGCCAACGGTCGTCAGTTTCTGTTGAGCCTTACTGACAATCGCGTATTCCATGGTGAATCGGTCATCTTGAATATCGGTAACACGTGAGCCGACCATCAAGGTATCTGGATACGTGACTGGGCGGAAATACTTACAGTAAGTGTCACCAAGAACAGGCCCAACTTTGGTAATCGCCATCTCTTCCATCAGCTCGACGTGCTTGAAAAAATCTAAGCGAGCGGTTTCGAAATAGCGAAAATATACAGCGTTGTTAACGTGATTGAGTGCGTCCATTTCTCCCCAAGCGACAGGGATTTCTGTTACTACCGGGTAGTCAGATAATAGTGCTTCCATGCGAACTCTCTTATTGTTATGTAGGGATAAGTTGTTATTGGAATAAAAACCCTACCGCTAAATTAACAAAACTGCAACACGCGTGATTTAAGTTTTTGAAGCTTGAAACCACACAATGTCAGTGACTTAGTTGCACATCCACTCAATAGTTAGGCACTAAGGTGTTTGAATTGCAGCTCAACCAAGCGTTGGTACAATTCGCAGCTATTGATGAGAGACTGGTGGTCGCCGATGTCTACTAGTTGTCCTTTATCGAGCACCGCAATTTGGTCGGCGTGTTTAATTGTTGATAATCGATGGGCGATAATGATCGTCGTTCTGCCACGCATTAACTCTTCTAACGCTTGTTGTACGTGATGCTCACTTTCACTGTCTAGTGCGCTGGTTGCTTCATCCAACAATAGAATATTTGGATCTTTCAAGATGGCACGTGCGATGGCAATACGTTGTCTCTGCCCACCAGAAAGCCTTACACCACGTTCACCAAGAAAGCTGTTGTAGCCATCAGGTAGGTTTTGAATGAACTCGTGTGCGTGCGCTTTCTTCGCCGCTTCGATCACTTGCTCGTCTGTTGCCTGCGGGTTGCCGTAGCGAATGTTATGGAACACATCGTTACTGAACAGAGCAGGTTGTTGCGGCACCAATGCCATCTGCTTTCTTAGCTCGTTAGGATCAAACTGATTCAGTTCAACACCGCCTAAGGTGACCTTACCCACTTGTGGGTCGTAGAAACGTTGCAGCAGTTCGAACAGGGTAGTTTTACCTGCGCCAGACGGGCCAACCAGTGCCAACACTTTGCCTTCATGGGCAGTAAGCGTGAGGTTGCTTGTTGCGGGTTGGTCCGGTCTTGATGGATAACAGAAGGTCACATCATCAAATGCAACTTCTGGCGTTACGTTAGCAAGCGAAGTTGGATTCGCAACTGGCGCAACAATATGGCTTTCAACTTGTAGGATCTCGATTAATCGCTCGGTCGCACCTGCCGCGCGTTGCAGTTCACCCATCACTTCAGAAATCGTACCTAACGATGAAGCAACCATAATTGCGTAGAACACAAACGCGGCTAAGTCACCAGCCGACATAGTGCCGTTGATAACATCACTGCCACCAACCCAAAGCATGCCTGCAATAGCACTAAATACAATCACGATAACGCCAGAAATAAGAATCGCGCGCTGTTTTACACGCTGGCGACCAATCTCATACGCCTTTTCCACTTCTACCGCGAATGATGCTTTCTCTTGCTCTTCTCGGCTGTAGCTTTGCACCGTTTTAATGTGCTCAATTGCCTCACCTGCGTAAGAACCCACATCAGACATCGAATCTTGGCTTTGGCGAGATAGGGCTCTTACACGGCGCCCATAAACAAGGATCGGAATCAAGATAAATGGCACCGAGGCCAATACAATCAACGTCAGCTTAATATTGGTCGCAAACAGCATGATGATTGCACCAATACACATCAACGTGCTGCGCATCGCCATAGAGAACGACGAACCTATGATGCTTTGAAGTAGAGTGGTATCCGTTGTGATGCGCGACATGATGTCGCCACTGCCATTGGTTTCAAAGTAACTCGGGTGCAGCGTCACGACATGATTGAAAACCGATAAACGAATGTCCGCACTCACACGTTCCCCAACAGAAGAAACCAAATAGAAGCGGAAGAAAGTACCAATCGAGATCAATACGACCACGACCATGATGAATTGAATCGCGCTGCCTAAATCTGAGAGTGATTGTTGGCTAAAACCTTGGTCGATGAGAAGGCGAATACCATGACCGACTGAAAGGGTTAAGCTCGCCGTGAAGATCAACGCGATCAACGCAGCAATAACACGACCTTTATAAGGCTGAATGAATTTACTTAGCTCAAACAAAATACTGAGGCTTTTTTTCTCAGGTTTGGGGTCTGGCGCTTGTTGAGTCGATCGCTGAGTCTGTCGCTGGTTCGAGTCGAGCGTAGAAGAGACATCGTTTTGCATATGACTGCCTTAATGTGTTGTCGCTTTAAAAATAGATGGCTTGTTGCTTGTTGCTTATGGCTAATTGCTTTATTGCCTGTACTGCGCGTTGTTCGCTGAGCAGTAATTGTTGTTGAGAATCGAACCCATTAAAGCATTTATTGCGCTGTGACGCTCCCTAGGAAACTCAATTTCCAATATTTCCTCATCACTAAGTGAATAATTCGAAACGACCTTAAAGGAAAACTAAGCATTTTGATCCAGTCAGTTGGATAGGAAACCAAGCTATTTAACCCTAATTTTTATGCAAGTAAATTAGCGTTGATAGGAGAGTGCATACATAAACAAGCAACCGTGCGATGATTTATAAATTGATAGCAAAACGTTTGCTATTTATCTCAATATTAGCTTTATCAATGACTTGTAAGTTTTGGTTGTAAGACCAGTTATAGCGACTGTTTTTTGTGGAATATTTGTTACAAAAATTCAACAAAGTAGTTTTTTATACATTTTTCTTGCATAAAACCTCGGATTGAATAGAATAACCAACAAATGACAATTAATGCAGTATTGTGGCATGAGTATTCAAGTAAAGAGCATCAACAAATCATACGGTGATACCCAAGTTCTTCACGACATCAGTTTCGACTGTGAGAGTGGCGAAACCTTGGTATTGCTTGGCCCAAGCGGCGCGGGCAAGAGTTCATTACTGCGTGTATTGAACCTGCTTGAAATCGCGGACAACGGCGAATTAGACATTGCGAATGAGCAATTCGATTTTTCAAGCCAAATCCAAGAGAAGCAGGGGCTTAAACTTCGTCGTAAAGTCGGCATGGTGTTCCAGCAATACAACTTATGGCCACACATGACGGTGATGGAAAACTTGATTGAAGCACCAACCAAAGTGGCGGGTTTGGATAAGCAAGAAGCGATTAAGCAAGCGCAAGAAGTCCTAAAGACACTTCAACTTGCCGACAAAGCAGACGCTTGGCCACTTCAACTGTCTGGCGGTCAACAACAGCGTGTTGCGATTGCACGTGCGCTGATGATGAAACCGGATGTGTTGTTGTTTGATGAACCAACAGCGGCGCTTGATCCTGAGATCACCAACCAAGTCGTGAGCATTATTAAAGAATTGAGCGGAACGGGCATTACCCAAGTGGTCGTGACGCATGAAGTCGATTTCGCGAAGAAGATTGCTAGCCACGTTCTGTACCTAGAGAAAGGGTACATCGTTGAACACGGCACCAGCGATTCATTCGTTAATCCGCAGACACCTGAGTTTGCTGAATATTTGACTCATTAAGTAAGTCACTTATTAAAAGAAAGTTGACTCACTAGATCTAGCTAAACACAACATCAATTAAAACAATCAAATTATAAGAATGGCCACAGGCCGCTATTACACAGTATTCGGAGTAACAAAATGAAAAAGATTCTACTAGCTTCACTTATCGGCCTTGCTTCTTTTAACGCAGCAGCTCAAGAAGAAATCAAATTCGCGATGGAAGCAACGTACGCACCATTCGAATACATGGATGAGAACAACCAAATTCAGGGTTTTGACGTAGACTTAGCAAACGCACTTTGTGAAGAGCTGAAAGCAACGTGTACTTTCCACAACCAAGCATTCGATAGCTTGATCCCTGCACTTAAATTCAAACGTTACGATGCGGCTATCTCGGCAATGGACATCACAGAAGCGCGTCTTAAACAAGTGAACTTCTCTAACGCATACTACGATAACTCTGCAGCATTCATTTCTTTCGAAGGCAAAGTAGCAGACCAAGCAGCACTAGAAGGTAAGCGTGTTGGCGTTCAAAACGGTTCTACTCACCAGAGCTTCCTACTTGAGCAAATGACTGGCGTAACAGCGGTACCTTACTCAAGCTACCAAGATGCATTCATCGACATGAAAAACGGTCGTATCGAGTCTGTATTCGGTGACACAGCAGTTGTAGCAGAATGGTTCAAGAAAGAAGACAACCTAACGTACGTTGGCGACCAAGTAACAAACCAAGAGTACTTCGGTAACGGCTTTGGTATCGCAGTAAACAAGAGCAACCAAGAACTTGTAGACCAGCTTAATGTTGCACTTGCTGCAGTGAAAGCGAACGGCGAATACGACAAGATCTTCAACAAGTACTTCGGTAAGTAATTTATGGAATTAACGGGTTACTCTTTAGGGCTCGTCGAAGCAAGCTGGATGACTGTTCAGCTTGCATTCGTAAGTCTATTGGTTGGATTGGTTCTAGCAGTTTTGTTTGCAAGTGGTGAGATGTCTCGTCGTATTGCAATTAAATGGCCAACGACTGCATTTGTGACGATTGTTCGTGGTTTACCAGAAATTCTGGTCGTACTGTTTATCTACTTTGGTTCGACACAAGTTCTGTTCATGATCACTGGCGACTTCATCGAAGTGAGCCCGTTCTTATCTGGTGTTGTTGCACTGTCACTTATCTTTGCTTCTTACGCGTCACAAACCTTGCGTGGTGCTTTGAAAGCAGTAAGCAAAGGGCAGAGAGAAGCAGCAAGCGCACTTGGTATTTCTCAGTCTCGTGCATTCTTTCGTATCGTGTTACCTCAAGCGGTAAGACACGCACTACCAGGGTTAACCAACCAATGGTTAGTGTTACTGAAAGACACTGCATTAGTTTCGCTGATTGGCGTAACAGATTTGCTGAAACAAGCACAACTAACATCAGCGGCAACGCACGAAGCATTTACTTGGTACGCGACAGCAGCAGCAATCTACTTGGTCATCACTTTAATCACACAAAGATTGGTAAAAGTGATTGATGGTAAGTTCTCTATTCAAGGTTTGGGTAACAAAGGGGCAATGGCATGAATCAACAATACCTCTCTCAAATGCTTGAAGGCTTAGTGACCAGTCTTCAACTCACAGGTGCTTCATTGCTGGTTGGTTGTATCTTGTCACTGCTGATGACGGTAACGCTAATCCTAAGAATACCTGCGATTCACTGGTTAACACGCGGCATCATCACGCTGTTCACCGGCACACCATTATTGGTGCAAATCTTCTTGGTGTATTACGGCCCGGGTCAGTTCGATTGGATTCGTGAAAGCTTCATGTGGACTTGGTTAAGCCAACCTTGGTTCTGTGCCATGTTAGCATTAGCTTTGAACACGGCGGCATACAGCACGCTACTGTTCAGAGGCGCATTCAACGCCATTCCAGCAGGGCAGTGGGAAGCATGTCGTGCACTAGGCATGGACAAAATCGCAACGCTTAAAGTGTTACTGCCATACGCACTACGCCGCGCCGTTCCAGCTTACTCGAACGAAGTGATTCTAGTTTTCAAAGGTACGTCACTGGCAAGCACTATCACCATCATGGATTTGATGGGTTACGCTCAGCGTATCAACGGCCAAACCTACGACACACTAACGGTGTTCGGTATTGCTGGCGCATTCTACTTAGCAGTAAACGGCATACTAACGCTGATCTTCCGTCAGGTAGAGAAGAAAGCCCTCGCATTCGAAGCCGCGTAAGCTAGCCACACACAAGCTTAACTAACGTATAAAGCCTGCCATTTATGTTCGCATAAATGGCAGGCTTTTTTGTTTTTGGGGTATGCGCAGAGGTACTGTTTTTATATCTAGTAGAGCGGGGTTTTTGCGAAATTCATACTATATAGAAATATTCTGCATTTTGTCATTCAATGAGTCTATCTATGTTTTAAGTCACTGAATTGCTGTGATTAATCGTGGTAAATTAATATGCATATGAAACTAGATAGAATGATTCTGTATTTAAATGCAGAATTTTTCGGTCTAATAGCTGTTAGCTTTTTTGGAGTTTACTTTGGAACAAAGCGATTTGGATTTAGAAGCTTGGGAAAAAGCTGTTGGGAAAATTGTATGTTCGGTTGCACGGCTCGAAGGTGAGTTGTTACTGAAATATGAAACACATACGGCGCTATCACGCCGCATGTACTTCAAAGATGATAAGTACCTGGAAAATCGTTTTGAACGAGTTAAAGCACTTTATAACTTGGAATGTGGTGCTTCTAATGAGTCTGATGAGCTTTTTACACAGTTTAAAGAGTTGGTCACGTTACGTAATTTAGTAGCACATAACCCCGTGTACTATGAGTCAGCTCAACTGGGGTTTCGTATTACCAATGGTCAGAGTAAAAGTAAGTATATAGGTCTGAATCAAATATCTGAATTAGCAGAAAATGCTTTTGCAATAGGGTTAAAGCTAACTGTACTCTTCAGGGTTTGGGCAAAGAACAAAAGCTAACAAGGCGCTTAAGTCTGATTCGTAAACGCGTGCCAAACTCGCTTCGCTCAAACATGGCACACGTTCACTCACAGCTTAGCTTGGCGTTGATATGACCCCCTCAGTCAATAAGAGCGTAGAAGTTTCTGCTCCCGCATTTATAGAGCCTTTCTTGTTATTTAAGGGATAGTGTTATTAC
>NZ_JBFRTQ010000012.1:0-16163 GCF_041474195.1 Vibrio sp. 10N.222.52.C3
TAATATTACATTTTTTAGCAGAAGGTTCTGAAAATTTAAATACTTCAAACCCCACGCCCTTCAAGAGTTTCATCATGTTGGGGTCTTTTACTAAAACAGAATATTTTTTAATGTTTTTGTTCTGAGAAAGTAACTGTATATCTGAAACTATATGCTCAATAACATGATCTTTTGTCTCTGAGTGTGAGCTTATATTAAAATAATTTATGCTTTTGCTTGAATTTAAAGAGCAGGCCATTCTTAGATCTAGCTCTTGAGTTTTTAATGTTTCAAATTGATGGTCTTCAAAGAAAAAGCCTACGTTGTGACTCACAATGTCGCCATCAACATTGATCAGCTTGTGACCATGTGCTTTTTTCTCACAGTAGTAGAGATATAAATCAATTTGGTCCAGTGGCGAAATATCGACTTTTGTGAATTTAGAAAGTAGTTTGATTCTGTCGATAACGCCAGTGTCACACGGCTCTGACATTAAAGGCCGTGACTTAAAGTTGCGTTTGCCTTGTTGTTGATTCAGGCCTGATAGAGCTGAAATTCTACTTTGAAATGAGCCATAGGATTCGTTTAAAAACAGTTCGATTAGTGTGTCTTTTTGTTCGGATTTAAAGCTCTTTATTGTCTCAAACAAATCTCCGCCAAGGTGCTGTAAGATCTTGAGTGCTTTGTATGTACTAGGCTTTACCTTACTGTTTTCCCAACGATTTATCGTTACGACGTCAACCGCATTAAACTCATCGTCCAGCTGATTTAAGTAGGTTGCAAACTCTGTTTGTGTAAATTGAAGTTCCTTTCTGAAGTTACGTAACAACTGTGAAAACTCACTCATTAAAACATTAACCTTCTGATAATTAACTCAATGTCTTGATTCTAGTTTAGACATCGGATTCTCTATTTAACATCTTCAGTAATTTGTTTTTTACGGATGTTAATTGTTCGGATTATTTGAACTGTATGTTGCGCATGTCCCTAACAGGCTAGGTGCCAAATTAGTGACGTCAAATCTATGGCTTTTTGCCTAGACGCTTGTCAATCTACTGTGAAGTGCGCGTTAATGTTCAGATACAATCTTGCCTTTTTCTTATCCATTCTATTGTTTCCATTTGCCTCCTATGCGGACACAACGGGTCTTGTTATGGATCTGTCTGTTGACAGCGCGTCTTACGACAACGACCAAGAGGTGGCTTATACGCTTGTTTTAACGAATGAGTCGGATAAAGCTATCGCTGAGTTGGACGTTAAAGATGAGCTGTTAAATATCTTAACGACAGATGACCAAGGGAATAATGTCAACGCGTTCTCGCAAGTCTCGACTCAAGCGCAATCCTCCTTCCTTTCATCTCCAGGTGATTACAGTCGCTTCGGAAACTTAGATGCATCAGGTGTGCGTATTGCGGCTGGTGGGTCGGTGACCTACACCATGGTCGCCACCGTTTCTGCTGACGCAGCCGGTACGATTGATAACGTCGCAAGTGCGAGCACTGGACTGTTGGATGCTATTGAATCAAATACAGAATCCATTCAGCGCGGTGTGTACCAACATGATGTTGTTGTTTCGGTCGATAAGACGAACTATCAACTCAATAACAAACTCACCTATAAGATTAAGGTTTCGAACACTGGCGATACGTTTATTCAGACGATCGACGTTCAAGATGTCATTTCAGACATAAAGGCACTCAATATTGAAGGGGCTTTGCAACAAGCTTTTACTGATAACGTTAACTCAGTTAGCAAGGTTGAAGGCAGCAAAAGCGATCCAGGCACCTTCGCCGAATCAGGGGACTTATCAGTAAGTGGCGCGTCGATTGATATAGGCGGGTCTTTAACTTACGAAATTCAAGCGACCGTTGCCGACAATTTAGTTGGCGACATTGTTAATGACGACATAACTGCAGAAACACGCGATGACTTGGTTACAGTTGATGAGGTTATCACTCCGCCCACTGAGCCTAGTGTCACCCTGACACATACCTTGAACCAATCGGATAACTACCTAGTCGACGATGAGTTTTCTTATACGGTCACTGTTGCCAACCAAGCAAGCTCCGGTATTGCTTACCATTATTCGGTTCAGCAGTTTCTTGCGGATCTTGAAACCGATCTAGGTAACGATGTCAGCAACGAAAAGAACGCAACTGACACGGTTGGTAATCCTTATGATTTTTGGACCAATGAAGTGACCTCGATCGGTTCTAATAGCCTTTCTGAACTCAATGCATCTGGAAAGGAGTCCAACAAGTCAATAGAAGACAAAGTGTCTATCTATCCCGGTGAGCAGATTGTTTATTCCGTTGTGGTGGACGTTAGCCCTGTGTCTATTGGTCAAATTCCCCAAGTTGCAGCCCGAGTGGTTGATGCTGATGGCCACGCAGATTCTGGCGATGCTTTGGCCAATATTCTCGATTCGAAAGACGTTCTGACGACGTCATCAAGTCAAATTACACGTAATAAGAACACCACAGATACGACTTATGTTCCGGGGATAGTCGGTGATAACGAAGTGGTCTATGACATTGTTATTTCTAACAAGGACACAGAGTTCTTCGCCAACGATATCGAAGTTGTCGATAAATTTGCTTGTATCGTGACAGAGCAAGCGGATGGCTCTAATGCTTCAGCATTTTCCGAGTGGAAGCTTGAAGTCGCTGATAGAAGTGGTGAGGGATCGAATTATGGTTCATTTAATTACAATACTTGGACAACAAACGACATCAATTTGAAAGTCGACCTCGCACCTGAGGGCTTCGTTCATTATAAGCTGACCGCAAAAGTGGCAGACACCAGTGTGGGGCAGATTGTTGATGATGGTACCGATGCCGGCTTGTGCTTAGGGGATAACTTAGGCGAGTCGGGTTCTGGCGTCCAAATGCCAAACTCGAAATTAAAGGTCCAAAAGGAAGTGGATTCTCGTTACTACTCAGCTGGCGGTACCCTGAACTACGACATCACGGTAGAGAATAACGGTGACGGCTATGCGATTGATATACCGGTTTATGATGATTTAGTCTCTGTCATGACTCAGTCTATTAATGATACACCGACTAAAGCGTATTTGAGCTGGATTATTACTGCGAAATCTTATGCCTCTGACGGCTCAATTTCGACAAACAGTGATCCCGGCTTTACTGATGACATAGAAGGTAATCAGAAGAATCAAAAGATCTTAGATGTGAAGGCAAAGCTAGCTCCACACGATAAGATCGTTTATAGCATTGCCGCGATCGTAAACCCCATTGCCGATGATGAAATCCGTAATGAAGTGACGGTTGACAGCGTACTTTATTCCGATAGAGGCTCATACCCACGAGATTACTACTTAGTATTGGATAAGCGTGTTGATGGTCATGACGAACAAAACGCGTATACCGACACCACCAATACTGTCACTTATACGATCAGCATTACCAACCCAGCAGGGAACGGTTTCGCCTCTAACATCAATGTTAAAGATGAAATCAGTACCATAGAAGCAGAGTTACTTCACGAGCCGGGTGAAACCAAGCCCGTGTTCTCTTCGTGGACGATCAGTGCAGAAAGAGAGGCAGACTCCCCGTGGGTGAAAGCCGTGACTGACCCTGGATCGTTCTCGGATAACAATGATCTGGATGCCACCGCTCAGATCCCGCCAGGTGCGACGATTACTTATACCATTGTTGGGACACTCGATCGCAGTGTCGACAGTGAGATTCTTTGGGGAGCATTCACCAATACCGCAACAGTGACGGGACCAGATACTAATCTATCGGATACGGTACGTACCTATCCTAGCGAGCCGAATCTTGTAGTCGCTAAGACCGCTCAAAATACCGACTTTGTTGTAGGTGAGCGCGCTACGTTCGATATTTATATCTATAACCGCGGTGTTGGCTATGCAAATGACGCAACGGTACAAGATAGTATTTCAGCGCTTAACTTCTTTAATAGTTGGACAATTGTAGGTTCGACCAACACAGATAAACCGGGTTCTCGTTACGGTGACATTGCTAACGACACTGACATCGATACCGACGTTGATATCACTCCCGGAGGGTGGGTTCACTATGAGGTGAGCGGCATTGTTAAGTCTGACTATGAAGAAGAACAAGTATCGAACCGTGTTGATGTTTACGATCCTATTACAGACCGTGACCACAGCTCTTCCGCTCAAATAGATAACTCACACAGTACCTATGACATCAATGTTTCATTAGCCAAAACGACCGATGTTGTCCGCTACACGCCGGGTGAAGATCTCACCTACACCATCGTTATTGGCAATAACAGCGACACTGATGAGACCGATCTTATCTTCATGGATCGCCTGAGTGAGATCACTACTACGCTAGCGAATGATAAAGATGGTGAAGTAGAAGATGTTCTTAATCAAAACCCGTTTGACTATTGGTCTGTTGATACTGGCTCTGGTTTCGGCCCTCAAACGACTGAAGATGTGGAGTTCCCAGTTTCAATTCCGGCCAAAGACTTTGTCACGGTGCGTATTAAGGCGCATGTCAAAGACAATGCGGTATCTAACGGTGTCGCTGACAGAGACGGCGGCATAATCCGCAACGAAGCCGTGCTGATTCATGACGATAATGCCGGTTGTACTGACGATTGTGAGTATGCCAAACGTGCCGTGGCTGAAAACCATCAGGTACATAACAGTGGCGGCGTTGTTCGCACTACTAACATTAACCGCTACTCTCCGGGAGATGAGTTGACTTATACCATTAGGTACAACTCTCAAGATGGACATGGTTATCGAAACAACGTAGACGTTAACGAACTGATTAATGACATATCAGTGGAGCTACAAGATGGCAATTCAGGTAATCCATTTTTCGATGATTCGGTAGGTTCAAACAAGTTTACGGTGGCGGTTGCTAAGAGCGATCCTGCGAACGCGGGTACAACAGATGGTACCAAAGACGGTGATGTTGCGAACGACACTGACATCGTAACCTCGATTGATATCGATGCTGGCGAAGACGTGACTTACACAGTAACAGGTACCGTAAGACCGGATGCGGTCGGTGATATTCATTATCGAGATACCGTCGTGATTCCCGATGACTACCATTTAGATTTTGATAAAACGACTGATGAAGCGGTGTACGAGCCCGCTCAAACCGTGACCTATCACTTAGTGATTGAGAATGACGGCAAAGGTAACGCTCACGATATTCCAATCGTCGATAACCTCGAAGATATTACGGTCAGCTTAGTGGATGGTAATACAGGACCAGCGTATTCAGATTGGACCATCACATCGATCGCAACTGGAACTGATTCTGAGTATGTGGATGCGGGCGCAGGTGCTGGCAATGTTTACACATCAACCAACAGTAACCTAAATGTTGAAGCCGATATTCCGATGGGCGCTAAGCTTGAGTACCAAGTTGTCGCGACCATCAATGACAAAGCCAATGGTGATGTTGTTAACGTTCTAACCGTTGATGGTGACACGATATCTCATGATATTCGTCAAGAAGCTCGAAAAGTTGATTTTGAAAAGAACATTCTGGCGTATTACGACACGGATGAAAACGAACTGGTTGGCGCAACTAACTACATGCCAGGTGGTTATGTTGAGTATGAAATTTTAATTGAGAACATTGCGAGCGCCCACGTTGATGATATGAGCTTGCGTGATGACATCGACCAAATTAACACTCAATACTTTGATGGAACGCGTGGCCCTGCCTTTGATAGCTGGACGATTGAAACATTCACTGATAGCTCAGGTATTTCCAACCCAGATGTTGATAACTCAATCCAAGACAATAAGCCGATTGATACTCACTTCGATATCTCGGCAGACAACTTTGGCCGAGCTGCATCGTCAGCGTTTGTCCGCTATGTCATAAAAGCCAAGATCAGTCCGAAAGCGGTTGGTTCTTTTACCAACAAAGCTTTCATCGACGAAGACAATGGCAATGAGTTGATCGCGGTATCGCCACCATCAACGATGGCGGATCCTGAAGTCACGTTCTCTAAAAAAGCGTTTTATGACGCAGGCCTCTCCTCGGCAAAGACTGAGTATTCTCAAGTCGCTGGTGAAAGTGAGGTTTACTACCGAGTTCAAATTAAGAACACGGGTAATGGTATTGAGTATGGTTCTCGCCTTGAAGATACTATTTCTGCAATTCAGACTCGCATTGCAGAAGATGCCTCGACGTCTGGCACTGACCCTGTCGGCCAGCCATTTTTATCTGGTTGGGAAGTGCAGCTAGAAAAAACGGCAGCGGTAGGTTCGATTACAGACGCGGTTGACTTCGTTTCTGGTAATAACGTCAATATTGATAACGACATTGTTATCGCGCCTCAAGAAAGCCTAACGTTCACCATCCATGCTGAGATTCGTGAGGATGCGTTGGGCGATATTCAAAACAAAGCGAATTATGACGGTAAGGTTCGTACTGCGACTCTAATGCCACTAGGAAATAATATCAGTGTTGAAAAACGCGTGGTGTCGATTAACGGCAACCCGTTCAATGATGGGGATACCTATCTGCCGGGTGACGAAGTTGAGTATGAATTTGTGGTCACTAACACTGAAAACGGTTGGGCGAATGATATTCAAATCAAAGACACGGTAAAGGATATCCAAGTTGAGGTTATTGGCGGAACAATGGAGTCTGCCTTTGTTTCGGGCGATATCATTCACGAAATCAGTAATGGTATTGATGCCAACGTCGATACCTATGTTCCTAGCTATAACCCAAACAATAACCTGAATATTGAAACCGATATTGCCGCAGGTGAAATACTGACGTTTAACTTAACGGGTGTTATCCGTGATGACGCTTTGGGAACTATCGAAGCCAACCGAGTGACGGCAGAAAATGAGTCTGCGACGTCAGAAACTATCCCACCTCAAGAAGCTGAGCTCGACTATTTCAAAACCTTGGTTTACACCGATGGTGAATCGGCTGGTTGTTCAGTTCCTTCAAACGATGGCAGTAGCTGTACCTACGCACCACGTGGTGATGTTGAGTATCAAGTTACGTTAGAGAACACTGGCGATAGCGTCGCAAATGACGTGAGTGTTATCGATGCGATTCACACCATCAAAACTGAAGATGGTGATGATGCGTTCTCTAGTTGGACAACGGCTATTGCGGTTGAACCTGTTGGCACTTACGACGTGCAAGGTAACTACAACGGCAGTGTACCATTGAATGCAACTGTCGACCTTCGCCCAGGTGAGCACATTGTATTTGACGTGAAAGGCAGAGTTTCTACGTCAGCGACAGGTACCATCACCAATACAGCACAAGTGAATGGCGATAACACCAACGATATTGTCCTCAACCCTGGCCGCTCGAACATTCTAGTTGATAAGTGGACAGATACACCTACGTACGTACCTGGTGGAACGGTGAATTACTACATCGATATTACCAACGATGATGTGGATTCTGGCCTGTTTTCAATCCGCGACATCATCAGTGGCTTCGAAGTCGAAACTGTCGATGGTTCGATGCAAACCGCACTCACGGAGTGGAGCGTCGATTACAATGTGCTTTATAACTCCGCGCCATCAGACCCTGACGCTAATGATTTTTCAGAGTTAGATAAGCTAGTTGGTCAAAACAGTCCAGACATCGATTTACCTGTTGAATCGATCAAGATGGCTGGGCGTGACGATGCTGGTACGGGTGGTGGTGATAAGTACACAGCTGTCCGTATTCACGTTCAAGGTAAGGTTCGTGATGATGCGATTGGGCGCTTTACCAATACGGCTTATCTACGACATGGTTTGGACGATTCGAAGATCGCTCGCTTACGAGAAGGCTTTATCACTCCGAAGTCGGGTCAATTGGTTCTAACCAAAGAAACGACGCCAATTGCAGAACCTGATGCTAAGTATCAACCGGGTCAACCTATCTCATACAAGATCACCGTGGCTAACACAGGTGAAGGTTACCTTGTCGATCAAGTCCTGACGGATCGCATCGATACCATCATGACAGAGGTGGCTAACAGCCCAGATCAAGAGCAAGCGTTGACAGGTAATTGGATCATTAGCGACGAACAGCTTGATGGCAGTGGCGATCCAGCCCTGAACGCTCGCAAAGATGTGGTTAATAACGCACAGGGTTATAGTGCGACTTACAGCATTCACCCGGGTGACAGTTATTCATTTGTCGTGACCAACACTGTTAATGATAAGGCCAAAGGCGAGATCACTAACGTCGTTAAAGTTGATAGCGACGACGGTGAGCACTCTGCAGACGCGACCTACATTCCAGAAGATGCGCAAGTTGAGATCACTAAAGATGTCGATAAAGCAGAGTACCTTCCGGGAGAAACACTTCAGTACACCGTGACCGTTAAGAATAACGGCTTAGGTTGGGCTGAAGATGTTGCTATTGAAGATGCGCTGAAGTCGGTTGAAACCACGATTGCAGGTGGTACGACTGAACAAGCTTTTGACCCTGCTTCAATCCAAATATCGGCGGTATCGACAACCGGTGAAACCCCAGTACCGGATGCAACCCGTGGTGAAGACCTTCATGAGACGCTCGATATTGCGCCTCAAGACAGTATTGTTTTCACTATTCAAGTTGCGACTAATCCGTTGGCGACAGGCGATATTACTAACATCGCATCAGCGACCTTTGACGGCACAACATTTGATGACAGTGCTACCAGTACACCAGTGTTGGCGACGGTTTCGGTCAAGAAGACGGTTGATACGCCATCGTATGAAGTAACCAAGCTGATTAACTACGACATCACCGTAACCAACAGCTCTGATGCGTTTGCATCTGGTGTTCAACTTCAAGACATCATCAGTGACATTCAAGTCGACACGACCGCGGATAAACAAGAGTCGGCATTCCTACTATGGGAAGTGAGCTTTGACGCCTCGGATGATCGTTCTGTTGTCACTCCCAAGACGTTCGACTTGAGTGAAGATATCGATGTGAGTATGGATGTGGCGCCACAAAGTACCGTGACATTCCATGTTAAGGCGTTGATTCGTACGACGGCGATTGGCGATATCAGTAACACGGCAACCATCACTTATAACGGAACACCACAAGACTCAACGGTAGTCATGACACCGAAAGACTCTGAGTTTGTTGCGACGAAAACTAACGTACAAACCGAGTATGAGCCGGGTGGTGAGCTGGAATTCTTGATTACCATTGAAAACACCTCTAACAACTACATCAGCGATTTAAGTGTTGTCGATGACATGAGCACGATAGAGGTGGGCTATTACGATGGTACCACTGGGCCTGCTTTTGTTGCTGGAACCACTTCTTTGGTTGTTGAGTCAACCACGGTAGGAACGACGACGGAGCAAATTAGCCCGATTGAGTACAGTGTGGATATTGCACCGCACGGCACAGTTGTGTTCCGCTCAAAAGGCACCGTAGTCGATACCGCGACCGGACACATCATTAATACTGCGCAAGTAGATGGCGGCGATGTTATCAGTCCTCCAGTTCAAACAGTTGCGGCTGTGGTTCAAGCTGAGCTGTTTACCGATGCCCCGTATTACGTGCCGGGAGAGCAGGTTGAGTATCACTTAGTGGTGCAAAACATAGGCCGAGGTATAGCCAAAGATGTCGCGCTTTACACCCAGTTCTCTGAATCCATGGGTGATCATATTGATGGTAATCTTAGTAATGCGTTTGATGAATGGACACTAACGGCAACATCAGAAGGGGCTGAAACTCAACCTGGCACCTTTGATGACGACAAAGACCTGTTCACCTTGGTCGACATATCGCCGGGCGGCAAGATTGATTACACGTTCACATTGACGGTCAACGAAGACATGCTGACTAATATCGATGTGCTTGGATACTACCTCGACTTAACTGGTAGCCCAGCGATGCGCGCTCGTTCTAAAGGCATGTTGGCCTCTGAAACCTCGATGCAGGCAGTGGCAGATCAAGTATCTGCTTTGGATTTGCCGCCAGTGGGTGCTGATCTGGTTGTTGAAAAACGTTCTGATAAGCCTGAATACACCGAAGATGACGACAGTGTCACTTATTACTTAGCCGTGACCAACAACGGTCAAGGTAACGCGGCTAATGTTCGTCTAACCGATGAGATCAGTGGACTACAAAACAGCACAGGTAATAAAGTCTTTATCGATTGGACAATTGAAGGTGTGGAAGTCGACGACTCAGGCGCGGTTATTCAGCGTCATTCTTTCCCGTCGAATAAAGACTTAGACACTACCGTTAACCTGAAATCCAACAAACGAAATGCTTACGCGTTTGAGGTCGTGGGTACGCTAGGTAAGGGCTTGGATGACGACATTACCAATACCTTTACGGCGACCGAATCTGACGGTACCGAAACCAGCGACAGTGTAACTACTCATATCAAGAAGATTCCTGATAATTCTGGAGAGTTGGAGCTGACCAAGTCTGCGTTGCAAGATACCGCGCAAGTGGGTGATGCGGTTGAGTACGAGATCATCGTTGAGAACAACAATGAATCTTACTTTAAGAACGTGACTGTGGAAGACCGTTACCCAGGTGGTCTGAAATACATCGTGGATACATCAGAAGTTGTGCTAAGCGGCATTGATGGTGAGTTCGGTACGGAAGACGATCAGGTTATCTCTCAAGATCCATCAGATACGGGCAAGTTAATGTTCACATCGTTGAACTTTGATCCGGGCGAGAAGCTGCGTATTCGTTACTTATTGCGTGTCTCGGTAGGTGCCACTTTTGGTGATTACATCAACACCGCAGTAGCGAAGGTTGATGGCTCGGCTGTTTCTAATGAAGACACCGCCAAAGTGACCATTGAGCCGGACAAGGTGTTCGATACCTCATCGATCATCGGTAAAGTTTTTGAAGATCATAACAAAGATGGATTCCAAGCTGATGCAACCGCGTTTGATGTTGAGCTAACTGCGAACTTAGCAACACAAGGCTACATCGCTGATTCGACGCACATCATTCGTGATGGTCAAGACGTTGCTATTCAAGATGGTGCGATAACCACTGCACTTGAACAAGGTTTGGAGCTTGGTGACCTTTGGGGACATTCAGTGAACCGAACACTGCCAGAAACCAGCAAAGTGGTGATTCAATTTAAAACTCGCACACAGCAAAGCTTTGATTTCTACGTCACAACCGATGCGGGCTCTCGTATCGAGTTCGACGCACAAGGTCAGATTCAGTTTAAGCATGAATCGGACAAGAAAAAGGGACTGAGCGCGGAAAACCTCAACGTAACCAGAAACCTGTATCGCGATGGCGAGGATTACCTGTGGGAAATCGTTATCGAGAACAAAGGTATTTACGAAGATGGTATTCCGGGCGTTAAGTTGATGACGGTTGAGGGAATCGTTATTTACACAGACCAGTACGGTCGTTACCACGTGCCCGACCAATGGGTACTCAATAAGAAAGGTAAGAACTTCCTCGTGAAGTTGGACACTGATTCGCTCTCCACCTCCATGGAAGTGGTGAGCGAAAACCCAAAAGTGTTGCGAATTACCCCGAACAAGCTCACCAAGTTCAACTTTAGCGTTCATCGCAAAGACCAACAAAGTGAACAGAAGTAAGCCATTGGAACCGTAACTGGAAATTGTATGAAAGTATTTAGTAAGTCTCGTTTAGCGACGTGTGTGTTAACGGCCATTCCTGTGATGGCGGTAGCGAAAGACACAGGTAAGCTTGAAAAACTCGGTTCTGAGACGACTGGCATTGAAATCACCAAGCCGAACCAAGACCAAGACAGCTCGCGTATTTACTTAGAGCAAGGCGCTATTTGGGCAAGCCGTGACATCACTCGCTTTGACCCAGTATTAGATGTCAGTGTCAGCGATGAATTAGAAGTCGAACAAGGCACACTGCGTGACAGCGTCGGTTTCACCATTACCACCAACTACGGTTACTACATCAAAAAGTACCAGTTGGAAGTGTACCGAGTGGGTGACTTTGGCTTGTCTGAGCCAATCGCTGTGCTTGAAGGCGATAAACTGGCGAACGACTCTGACATCAATTGGGATGGTCAAACTGATGTTGATTATCAGTTTGAGGTCGGTGAGCAGCTGATGTTCCGCCTAAAAGCGTGGGACAAAGATGGCAACATGGATGTGACCACCGTTGGTGTGACTGACTTAGTTAAGCCGGACTCTGAAGTCGATATCGACCGAAACGATAACGACGATGAAGAGAGCAAAGGTAAAAGTTACGGACAGGCAAAGCTGATGCGTCACAACATCCCGACCAATGCGGGTTTAGCGAAGTTCATCGGCACCGGTTTGAAAGGCGTTGATAAAGTCATCATCGGTGAAGATGAATTTGATGTCGAAGATGGCAACTTATACGCAGAGCAGTACTTACCAACAGATTCCTACATTTTTCCAACCAAGGTTGTGTTTGATAACGGTGATGAACGTCGTTACAAGCTTTACGTTCGTATTCCAGATACGTACTACGCACAAACTGGCTTGGCTGATCTTTATGTTGGTAAGAATAATGTGTCTGGTAATAGCGATGCATTAAGTGTCGATGACCAGTACCAAGATGACATCTACAACCAAGGTCGCTTAGCGTACTTTGGTCAGGGTAAATTTGGCGACAAACTTCGTGTAACGACTCACTTTGATACGCGAGAAAGTGAAATCAAAGACATGTTCAAACATCCGTTCGCCTCCGACGATTCGGATGTGTTCGATATCCTCGAAGACGACGATGAGCTTTATTACGGTAACTATGGTGACAGCTCAAACATCGAAAAAGTGGTCAACACCAAAGGCAAGGTTTACCTCAATGTTGAATACGATAAGTCTCAATACTTGTGGGGTAACTACAACACGGGTTTAACCGGCACCGAGAACAACGATTACAACCGTAGCCTCTATGGTTTCAAAGCCGATTATCGCACTCGCGATACTACACAATATGGTGAAGATCGTTTGAACGTGGTTGGTTTTACCGCAGAAGCAGACTCGTTGTATGCACACGATGAGTTCTTGGGCACAGGCGGTTCTCTGTACTTTCTTCGTCATGGTGAAGCGGTACCAGGAAGCGACAAGGTTTATGTAAAAGTAAAAGATGAATCTGGCCTAGTGCAGAATGAAATCCCACTTGAGCCGGGTGTCGACTATGATTTTGACCCATACCAAGGTCGAATTATTTTGACCAAGCCACTCGACAACATCCTATCCGATAGCTTTGGTAGCGTGATTGAAAACGGCGATGATTACGAAAACTTTCTGGTTGTCGATTATGAGTATGTTCCACAAGGTTCAGATTCATTAGACGCGATGTCTTACGGTGGTCGTGCTAAAGGTTGGATCAACGATTACGTTGGTGTTGGCGTGACGTATGCAACTCAAGAAAAGGACAACCAAGACTACGAGTCTTACGGTACGGACTTAACGTTGCGTGCAACAGAAGGTACCTACATTAAGGCTGAGTTTGCACACAGTGAAGGCAGGCAAACCGAGTCGAATTTTGTCTCTGTTGATGGCGGCTTAACCTTTACGCCAATTGGCGACACATTGGAAGACCGCGAGGGCGACAGTGTCCAAATCACAGCTGTCACCAGCCTTTATGATCTTGCTCCAACCATTTTTGGTGCTGTTGGTAATGACCTGAAACTTTGGTATCGAGACAAAGACGCGGGATACAGCTACGCAAGCAGCAGCGATGATTTAGAGCAAGAGGCATACGGTGCTGAACTTCGTTTGCAAGCTACCGATCGCTTGGCGGTTCTCTCTCGCTTCTCGACCAATGAAGAGCGCGATGTCGATGGTAATCTAGAAACAGATACTGAAACGATTGAGATTGAGACTCAAGTTAAAATCACCGAGCACATTAAGGTTTCGGCGGCAGGGCAACAAACTGAAGAGCTTAACCAAAACGACGAGCACAGTGATGCCACCTTAGCGGGTGTGCGTTTGGAATACATGTGGGACAGTGAGAACAGCGTTTACGTCAAAGGGCAAAAGACCGTCGACCAGTCGGATGACTATGATGAAAACGACAGCGCGTCGATTGGTGCTGAATTCCAAGTGTTGGAAGACTTGTCTCTTGGTGGCGAATACACCGATGGCGACCGAGGCCAAGTAGCAGAAGCGACTGTGACTTACGATGTATCCGATGACCACTCAACCTACGTAACTTATGTAGATGATAACTACGAAGGTCAAAACAACGTGATTGTTGGTCAGCGTGCAGACCTGACTAGCAGTGTCGATTTCTACCAAGAGAACCAGTTTGTTGATGAAAACGACGGTCATGGCCGTATCGACTCGTACGGCTTTGGTTACGACGTGACGGAAGATGTCGAGATGGGGATCGGTTATCAGCTTGGGGAAATTAAAGATGACGAGAACATCACCACAGAGCGTGAATCTATTAGCTTCAATGCTTCAATTGACCTAGATGACATCACCCTAAGCCACAAATTTGAATATCGAGTGGATAAGAGTGAAGACGACCCTGACATCGCTCAGCGAGAACTGCAACAAATCGTGACGACCAACCGTTACACGCATCACTTAACGGAAGAGTACACGCTATTTGGTAAGTACAACTACTCCATCACCGAAAGCGAAACCACGGGCGAAACCATGGCGCAATTTACCGAAGCCACTGGCGGCCTCGCGTATCGTCCGATCTACAACGATCGACTCAACTTACTGAGCCGCTACACGTATATTGCAGATTTCGATCAACTGGATCGCGATGTGGATTATCAAGACGAAACCAGTCAGATCATTGAAGTTGAGGCGATCTATTCGATTGACCAACACTGGGATATCGGTACTAAGTACGCCCATAAAGACAAACAGCAAGCTTTTGAACGAGCATCTGGTTCGAATGAGCTGGTTAAAAGCGATATCGACCTATACGGATTAAGCGCTTCTTACCGAGTGATGAAAGAGTGGGATGTGACGGGTGAATACCACTGGAAAACAGACACACTCAACGATGAGCTAGAACACGGTGCGCTAGTTTCGGTGAACAAGCACATTGGCGAGAACTTTAAAATGGGGATTGGTTATAACTTCTCTGCGTTTGATAGTGACTTAACCAATGATGATGACTACGACGCATCTGGTGTGTTCATTAACTTAGTCGGTAAGATCTAAGCCTGCCCAAGTGGGTCGAAAGTTAAGAGTTGAGAATTCAAAGTGACAGTTAAGAGTAAGATGAAAACAATTATTTTCCTAATAAGCGCAGTGATGAGTACTTTGTTGCTGTCCGGCTGTGCAACCGACACGTTCGTGAGTCAGGAGAACCGAGACAAGTTTGCTGGCATCGATGTGTCTAAGTTTTTAATCAGCGAGTGTTTGGCGCCAGAGCGTGAGGTACACATTGCCATCGCAGAACATTTTGCCTTTGATAGATATCAATTACGCGACCTCGACAAGATCAACTTAGATACCTTTGTTAAAGAGATCAGAGGCTTAAAAGGGCGCATCACGATTGTCGGCCATACTGATTTCAAGGGTTCTCTCGAATATAATGAGCGCCTTTCACAGCGCCGTGCTAAATCGGTCGCAGATTATTTGAAAGGGCAACTAGACCCAACGCAATATGACTGGGAAGTGAAACATCTTGGTGAGACTCAACCTCTTCTGTTTGGTAAGACAGATAAAGACCGAGCGGAGAACCGCCGTGCATTTATCGTGTTTGAAGAAGCTCAGAAGTACGAAGAGATGCCTTTCTGTGAGCCGCCAAAACCAGAACGTAAAGTTTATATGGCAATGACGCCGCACTTCGATTTCGATAAGTCAGTACTCAAGCAAGAAGACCTAACTCAGTTAGATGACTTCACAACGAAGTTGAGCGGCCTGCAAGGTAGCATAATGGTGGCAGGGCACACCGACCAAGCGGGTTCACTTTCTTACAATGAAAAGCTGGCAGAGCGCCGCGCAGAAACGGTGGTTGAATACCTCAAAACCAAACTCGACCCTAAGCAGTTCATCTGGGAAGTGAAGTCATTTGGTAAGTTGCAGCCTGCGATTAATGAACGCTCTGAAAAAGCCTATGCATTAAACCGCCGCGCGTTCATTGTGTTCAAAGAATCTGATATTACCGCCGAACAGCAAGCTCTTGCTGGCAGCGAACAAGAAGCGGTGAGCAGCGAGAGCGATTAGAGTTCACCGAAGAATAACGAATAGTTGCCTTTACAATAAAACGCAAAAAGCCCCATACGTTGGGTAATGCCGTTCACTTAAG
>NZ_JBFRTQ010000013.1:0-34408 GCF_041474195.1 Vibrio sp. 10N.222.52.C3
AAGATTGGAACGTTCAAGCAGGCTCTAACGACCTAAAAATGTCGTTCACTGATAACTTCGGTCAAGCACAAGAAATCGACATCAGCGCAAAAGCGGGTGACGACATTGAAGAGCTAGCAACGTACATCAACGGTCAACAAGATTCTGTTAAAGCATCTGTAACTGAAGACGGCAAGCTACAAATGTTCACTGGCAACAACAAAGTGAGCGGCGATGTGTCTTTCTCTGGTGGTCTTGCTGGTGAGTTAGGTATTCAAGCAGGTAAAGACGTAACGGTTGACACTATCGATGTAACATCAGTTGGCGGCGCACAAGAGTCTGTAGCTATTATCGATGCGGCACTTAAGTATGTAGATAGCCACCGTGCTGAGCTAGGTGCTTTCCAAAACCGTTTCGACCACGCTATCAGCAACTTAGACAACATTAACGAGAACGTTAACGCATCTAAGAGCCGTATTAAAGATACCGATTTCGCGAAAGAAACGACTCAGATGACTAAGTCTCAGATCCTTTCTCAAGCTTCAAGCTCGATTCTTGCTCAAGCGAAGCAAGCTCCGAACTCGGCACTTAGCCTACTAGGTTAATCGATTAAAAAGCTACGTTGACTATAAGCGTCAACGTTAGGCTTCCACAAATTAGCTCGTGGTGAGAGATGAGCGCTAAACAGACCCAGCTTCGGCTGGGTTTTTTATTGCCTGCAATTTGGAGAAGGTGTATTTGAAAAAGTGCAATGTTGGTAAGCAGGAGCAAAAGCGAGATTCCCTATCGCGTTCGTTCCTCACTGTAGGGAATGACGGGGTTGGGTTGTGGAGACTGTATAGCTGCTTTGGCAAGGTTAGATCGAGTAAATAATTACTCAGATTCAAACAATAGTTTTCAATCGTCATTCCAGAATCGAGTAGAACGAGGTATCAGGAATCTAGTTTTTTGAGGAAGGAGTTTGTTTCGTTCTTATCTACCACTGTAAGGAATGAAGAGTGAACCATAAGCCAGTGAGGTAATTAACCGTCATCCCAGAATCGAGTAGAACGAGATATCAGGGATCGGCTTTGGTTTTTATGTGCAAGGCAACACTTATAAATGAGCGAGGATACGAAACTTTAGCGAATGCCGCTCTATTAATTGAAGCCTGATCACACTTTTCTTTGTTGTTGAAAAGAATACGAAAAAAATCGCATTTTTTATTAAAGCTTCTAATTAAGGGGCCGTTAAAGGGATTGAGAGAAATGATATGTACCAATGTAAGGTGAGAGAGACACTGGTGCATAAACAAATTGACATGTATTTGTGTGAGGTGAGAGTCACATAAGTGCATTAAAAAATGCCTAAAGGAGATCAACTATGGCGATTAATGTAAACACTAATGTGTCTGCAATGACGGCTCAGCGCTACCTGAATAGCGCGGCTGAAGGTACTCAAAAATCAATGGAGCGTTTGTCTTCTGGCTATAAAATCAATAGCGCAAAAGATGATGCTGCAGGCCTACAAATCTCTAACCGCTTAACGTCGCAAAGCCGTGGCCTAGATATGGCTGTGAAAAACGCGAATGATGGTATCTCTATTGCACAGACAGCTGAAGGTGCAATGAATGAGTCAACCAACATTCTGCAACGTATGCGTGACCTTTCTCTTCAATCTTCAAATGGTTCAAACAGCAAATATGAACGTGTTGCGATCCAAGAAGAAGTATCTGCTCTGAACAAAGAACTTAACCGTATTGCTGAAACAACTTCTTTTGGTGGTAACAAGCTTCTTAACGGAACTTACGGTAGTCAATCTTTCCAAATCGGTGCAGATTCTGGTGAGGCGGTAATGCTTTCTATGGGGAACATGCGCACCGACACTCAAGACATGGGTGGTAAGAGCTACGGCGTTACAGAAGGCAAAGATGCTTCTTGGCGTGTAGGTGCGGGTGCTGATTTAACAATCAAATACAACGATAAGTTTGGTGAAGCGCAAGAGCTATCTATCTCTGCTAAAGAAGGCAACGATATCGAAGAGCTAGCAACTTACATCAATGGTCAAAGCCAAGACGTTAAAGCGTCTGTGGGTGAAGGCGGTAAACTGCAACTTTTCGCTTCAAGCCAAAAAGTTGAAGGTGATGTTGAGTTTGGCGGCAGCCTTGCGGGCGAACTAGGTATCGGTGCTGGTAAAGACGTTACCGTTAACGATATCGACGTAACTTCTGTTGCAGGTGCAAACGAAGCAGTATCTATCATTGATGGTGCTCTAAAATCTGTTGATAGCCAACGTGCTTCTCTAGGTGCTTTCCAAAACCGTTTTGACCATGCAATCAGCAACTTAGACAACATCAACGAAAACGTTAATGCGTCTAAGAGCCGTATCAAAGATACCGATTACGCGAAAGAAACAACAGCTATGACGAAGTCTCAAATCCTACAACAGGCGAGTACTTCTATCCTAGCTCAAGCAAAACAGTCACCATCAGCAGCTCTAAGCTTATTGGGCTAAACTTACCTCGGTAAGTAGCGGTAAACTCTACTCTGGGTAGAGTTTTACTGTTTGGCTCATAAAGGAGGGAGAGTGTTATGGAAATATCATCCAACGCATCGAACATCCAGCCTTATGGCTCACCTAATGGCATTAAAATTGCAAGCGATGAAGGTAGTAGTGCGTCGAGTCTTTCGCGACTAAAAGAAGCAACATCTTATGACAAGGTAGAGAAATCGAAAGAGGAAGCTACCGAAGCGGCGATTCAATTAGCTCAACATAGACAAGAGTTAAATGATGAAGAGCGAGTCAAAATGGTGGAGAAGGTAAACGAGTTTATCTCCTCTCTCAATAAAGGTGTGGCTTTTAAGGTCGATGAAGAATCTGGGAGAGATGTGGTTACCATTTATGAGACCACAACCGGTGATATTATTCGCCAGATCCCTGATGAAGAAATGCTTGAAATTCTAAGACGCCTAGCAGCCCAAAACTCGAATAGTCGAATATTTGAGGTGAAGGTTTAAGTCGTATTATTGAGGTGATTTAATGAGTTTTGGCCCAATGGGGATTTCGTCTGGCATGGATATCAATTCCATGGTCAGCAAAATTGTTGATTCGGAGCGTGTACCTAAACAGCAACGAATCGACAATGAACGAACGCGAATCGATACCAGCATTAGTGCCTATGGAAGACTCAGAGAATCCCTTGATTCGATGAAAAACCTGATGACAAACTTTCGTCAGGAAAAAGCTTTTGCTGTGCGAACAGTGGAAAGTACCGATGAAGCGCTTGTCTCTGCAACCGCGACTACCGAAGCGATCGCTGGCAAATATGCCATCGATGTGTTGCAGCTTGCCCAAAGCCATAAAGTGGCTTCTGATGTACTGTCAGAGGACATGAAATTTGGCCCAGGTAAGCTGCAGGTTTCGCTTGGTGATGACAGCTTTGACGTGCAAGTTGGCGACAGATCGAGACTTATCGAAGTTGTTCGTGGTATCAACGGTGCAGATAGCAACCCAGGCGTTCGTGCATCTATTATCAACGATGTCGAAGGTCCAAGACTTATTATTGCCTCGAACCAGTCTGGTTCAGATCAGCAGATCAACATTAATGTTGAGTCAGATGCTGCCAATCCCTTAAAAAAACTCGAATACAAAACGCTTGAAGAACGTGTTAAAGCGCTAGAGAAAGCGCGCGTTGCTGCTCAAGATATTCTAGCTCTAACCCCTGCAGGAAAAGCCGTTGAACTCATCGATGAAGTGATCGCTAGCGATGACCCAAAGGCGAATGAAACACTCGATAAAGATGGCAATGTCATCCCTGCATCCCAAACTGATTCTACCTCCGTTGCTGACGAAGACTCTCAAAGCCTTAGCTACGGAGAACAAGCCGCCGCCGACGGCCAAGCAGCTCTTGATGCAGCTAAAGCGGCAAAATCTGTGATGCCTGAAGACAATATCCCAGGTTGGACGGAAACTGCCTCTGGTACGCTTCTTGACTCTTACTATACACCAGAACTTGAGCTTGATGAAAAAGCAATAGAGAAGGCACCTGATGTACCGGGATGGTCAAATGCTGCCTCAGGTACGTTGACGGATTCCTACGTGACGCCAAAAGAAGCCCAGCAAAAGCTTGAGGCGGAACAAGCTCGTATCGAAGAGAAGATTTCACAAGAAAAAGCGGAGTTGGCTGAGAAAGTTCAAAAAGGCGAACTCACCGCAGAGCAAGCCAAGAAAATTGAGCGTGCCAAATTAGAACCCGAAGAGCGCGAGCTCTTAGAGAAGGTCGATAAAGCGCAAGCAGACCTTGAACAAGCACAGCAATCTTTTGATACCTATAGTGGAATGACTGAAGTTCAGGCTGGCCAAGATTCTATGGTTGTCCTAGATGGTGTTGCTCAACTCTCTAGTAATAACAATGTGATTGAAGATGCCATTGAAGGTATTGATATTACGGTGAAAGGAAAAACGCCAAAAGATAAGCCGCCGGCAGAAATTGGTGTGGAGTACGACCGTAACAGTGTTCGCCAAGATATCGAATCCTTTGTGAGCTCTTATAACCAGTTCTATCAAGTGTCGAAAGACCTCGCGGGTGTTGATCCAACGACTGGTCAAAAAGGCCCGCTCTCTGGTGACAGTACAGTGCGTAACGCCGACTCCCGATTGAAAGGGGTGTTCTCATCAAGTATCGAAGGTGCGCCAGACAATCTAAAGTCTTTGACTGAATTCGGTATCACCACCACAAGACAAGGCTCGCTAGAAATCAACTACGATATGCTTGACCGTCAACTCAACAATAACTTTGATAAGTTGGGTGAGTTCTTTGGTGGCAACAACGGTTTCGCCAAAAAAGTGGAAGATGCGATTCAAGGTATCACAGGTATCACGGGTTCAATCCGTACTAGAGAAAAGAGCTTGGTCGAGCAAAACTACCGTTTGGTTGATGACCAAAGCGCGCTCGACCGCCGCATGGACAGCCTAGAGAGCCGTACCCACTCTAAGTTCACAGCCATGCAAGATGCGACCAGTAAGATGCAATCTCAGCTGGGCAGTATGATGAATGCGTTGGGCTAATAGATGAATAGCCAGCTACAAGAGCTTTGTGAACTCGATCAACTAATTATCTCTAAACTGGAATTTAGTGAAATTAATGCTGAAGAAATAACGCAGCTTGTCGATAACAGAGAACAGTTATTGCAAAACGTGCTTCAAATAATCGACTCACATCCCGACGTTAAGCAAAGTTCTGAATGGTTTGAAGCCATTACCAGAACCAGAAAATTAGTCGAATTGATGCAGTCTGAGACGAGTCGAGTAGGTAAGACCCTACATAAATACCGTCACGGCGCTAAATCAGTTCAACAATACAAAAAGTTTTTATAGAAGAGGTTTACTATGCGCGGTTCTTTACAGGCATATAAAAAGGTATCAGTGGATAGTCAGCTAACGGCTGCCTCACCGCATAAGATTGTACAAATGCTAATGGCCGGTGCTATCGAGCGTTTGATTCAAGGCAAAGCGGCAATGCAAGCAGGCAACATCCCAGTGAAAGGTGAGCGACTTGGTAAGGCTCTAGATATCATTATTAGCCTACGTAGTTGCCTATCTATGGACGATGGTGGCGATATTGCGAAAAACCTAGATCAACTTTATGAGTTCATGATCACGCAAATTTCTGCGGCAAATCACAAAAATGACCCACAGCCTATTGATGATGTTATCGATATTATTCGCGAAATTAAGAGCGCTTGGGACCAAATTCCGAACGAATATCACAACTTGACGTCCGCTGACGTAGGTATTTAAAGAAAAATTGCAGTTTTAACCAATCTCATATCCCTTAATTGGTTGGTTGCCTTATTTTTTTAATCAAATAAAATAGAAGCCATTAGATAGCCTAATGGCTTTTTTCGTTGCTGATTTCCTAAATTTGTCCACGTAGACCATAATCATTGATACTTTTCTCTGTTTTATCGATTACGTCGCTCACCGTTTTTCCGCATCGCACCAAAATAAAGGCAATAATTCCTACTTATGCAAGGTTTGGCAAAACTGCTTGTCGTCGACGATAACGCTCAAGATCGTCACAATTTAAGCACAATATTAGAGTTTGTAGGAGAGAGCTGCGAAGTAATCAGCTCTGAACAAGCACGTAAAGTTGACTGGTCACTACAGTGGGCCGGCTGCATTATTGGTACCATTAAAGGTAAAGGCTTCAACGCATTACTGAATGAGAAGCTTGTTCACGCCAATCACATCCCTTTACTGGTGATTGGCAAAAACAATCACCCGGTTGACGAGTTGACTAACTATGTTGGTGAGCTTGAACTTCCTCTTAACTACCCGCAATTAAGTGATGCATTAAGACACTGTAAAGACTTCTTAGGCCGCAAAGGTGTTCAAGTTGTGTCTTCGGCACGCAAGAACACCCTGTTTCGCAGCCTAGTAGGACAAAGTGCTGGCATTCAAGAAGTACGTCACTTAATTGAACAAGTCTCTTCTACGGAAGCGAACGTGCTAATTCTTGGTGAATCTGGTACAGGCAAAGAAGTCGTAGCGCGTAACATTCACTATCACTCTAAACGTCGTTCAGGGCCTTTTGTTCCTGTAAACTGTGGCGCGATTCCACCTGATTTGCTTGAAAGTGAACTGTTTGGTCATGAGAAGGGCGCATTTACTGGGGCGATTACCGCACGTAAAGGCCGTTTTGAATTGGCTGAAGGTGGCACACTGTTTCTTGATGAAATTGGCGATATGCCGATGGCGATGCAAGTTAAGCTGCTACGAGTACTGCAAGAGCGATGCTTTGAGCGTGTAGGTGGCAATAGCACCATACAAGCTGATGTTAGAGTGATTGCGGCAACCCACCGCAACCTTGAAGATATGATCGACGATGATTCGTTCCGTGAAGATCTTTACTACCGCTTAAATGTATTCCCGATTGAAATGCCGGCGCTTCAAGATCGTAAAGAAGATATTCCACTGTTGCTTCAAGAGCTGATGACTCGAATGGAAGCGGAAGGCAGCATGCCTATCTGTTTCACGGCTCGTGCTATCAACTCTTTGATGGAGCATTACTGGCCAGGTAACGTTCGTGAACTAGCGAACCTGGTTGAACGAATGGTTATCTTGTATCCAAACAGCTTGGTTGATGTGAATCACCTGCCAACTAAATATCGATACAGCGATATCCCTGAGTTCCAGCCAGAGTTTAATAGCTTTGGATCTGAAGAGGAGCAAGAGCGTGATGCACTTGCTGACTTATTCTCAGAAGATTTCAGTTTTGATCAGCAAGATGATATTGCCGACAATGCTAATGCGCCTCAAGAGTTACCGCCAGAAGGGGTTAACTTGAAAGAGCTACTCGCGGATATGGAAGTGAATATGATCAATCAAGCGTTGGAAGCGCAGGGCGGCATTGTTGCTCGTGCTGCTGACATGCTTGGAATGCGTAGAACCACTCTGGTTGAAAAAATGCGTAAATATAACTTGCAGCGATAGTGTCCAGTTTTCGATGAAAACGAAAAACTAGCACACACTTTTTAGCTATTTGGTAACTCTAGCTAAGTGAACAGATAAACCATAGTCGAGTTGTTGCTTGCTTAACTATGTGATAAATATAGCAAATAGCCTGACTCGTGTTGTACGTCTCAGGCTGTTTTAGTATTTGAGGCAAATTTTTGACATGCGCGTATCTAACGAACCAGAAAATCAATCACACCTAGATTCTGTTGAACAGCAGGTTGAGCGCTATAAGCAAGTACTCGACGTGATGCCAGCAGGGGTTATCTTGTTAGATACACACGGCGAAGTGAGAGAAGCGAACCCTGAAGCGCATCGTATTCTTGGTGTTGAGTTGGTTGGCGAGAAGTGGTTTTCAGTGATTCAAAGTGCCTTTGACCCAAAAGACGATGACGGTCATGAGATCTCATTGAAGAACGGGCGAAAAGTGCGTTTGGCGATTTCAGCCTCTACCACGGGTCAGCTGATTTTGATTACCGATCTGACCGAGACCCGACTATTGCAGTCTCGCGTGAGTGATCTTCAGCGTTTGTCTTCATTAGGTAGAATGGTGGCCTCGCTTGCCCATCAAGTGCGAACGCCGCTTTCAAGTGCGATGCTGTATGCATCAAACCTTGCCGCGCCAAATCTGCCGCCGGCAACAAAAACGCGTTTTCAATCTAAGCTTATGGATAGATTGCATGACTTAGAGAAGCAAGTGAACGACATGCTGTTGTTTGCCAAAGGTGGTGACAACAAAGTCGTTAAGCCATTTACTGTGGCTGAATTGATCACTGAATTTCACCCTATGGTGGAAGCGGCATTGAAAACTAACCAGATTGATTATTGCCAAGAAGTTGAGGGCGAACAGACTCAAATGTTCGGCAACGCCAATGCTATCGCCTCAGCGTTAAGCAACCTAGTGTTGAACGCGGTTCAAATTGCGGGTAAGGAATCGCAGATCGATGTGTTTTTTAGGCCCGTAAATGGCGAGCTTAAGATATCAGTGCAAGACAGTGGCCCCGGCGTACCGAAAGAGCTTCAAGGTAAAATAATGGAACCCTTCTTTACCACTCGTTCACAAGGTACAGGTCTAGGCTTAGCGGTTGTACAAATGGTATGTCGAGCACATGAAGGCCGACTGGAATTGATATCAGAAGAAGGCGACGGCGCATGCTTTACCATGTGTCTACCGCTTGAAAGAAGTGCTTCTTCTGAAGACTAATAAGTTTTAACTGAATTTACACTGGAGAATCCTATGGCTCAAAGCAAAGTGTTAATCGTCGAAGATGATGAAGGTCTACGCGAAGCCCTTGTCGACACACTCGCGCTTGCTGGCTATGAATGGCTGGAAGCGGATTGTGCGGAAGATGCTCTGGTCAAATTAAAATCGAACTCCGTTGATATTGTCGTATCTGACGTGCAGATGGCGGGCATGGGTGGCTTGGCACTATTGAGAAACATTAAGCAGCATTGGCCAAATTTGCCGGTATTGCTAATGACAGCGTACGCCAACATCGAAGATGCCGTTGCTGCAATGAAAGAGGGCGCTATCGACTATATGGCAAAGCCATTTGCGCCAGAAGTGCTGCTCAACATGGTCAGCCGTTATGCGCCTGTAAAGTCGGATGACAACGGCGACGCTATCGTTGCCGATGAGAAAAGCATCAAGCTAATGATGTTGGCTGATAAGGTGGCTAAAACCGATGCCAACGTCATGGTGTTGGGACCAAGTGGTTCTGGTAAAGAGGTCATGTCTCGCTACATTCACAATGCTTCTAGCCGAAAAGATGGCCCGTTTGTCGCGATTAACTGCGCGGCGATCCCAGACAACATGTTAGAAGCGACCCTGTTTGGTTATGAAAAAGGCGCATTTACTGGCGCTATTCAAGCTTGCCCGGGGAAATTCGAGCAAGCGCAGGGCGGTACAATTCTGTTGGATGAGATCAGTGAAATGGATCTTAGCCTACAAGCCAAACTACTGCGTGTTTTGCAAGAGCGCGAAGTTGAGCGATTAGGTAGTCGTAAGAGCATCAAATTGGATGTTCGTGTATTAGCGACCAGTAACCGAGACCTTAAACAGTATGTTTCTGAAGGGAATTTCCGTGAGGATTTATACTATCGTTTGAATGTATTCCCAATTTCTTGGCCTCCATTGTGCGAGCGTAAAGGCGATATTGAGCCTTTAGCCAAGCACTTAGTCGAGCGCCACTGCACCAAACTTGGTATGCCTGTACCGGTTATGTCAGCACAAGCGATCAGTAAACTCGTCAATTATCCGTGGCCGGGCAATGTTCGCGAATTAGACAATGTGGTACAGCGTGCGTTAATATTGAGCGAACAAGAGAACATCTCTGGTGAGCATATCCTTCTTGAAGGTGTCGATTGGCAAGACGCAAGCAGCCTACAACAAATCGTCGAAGGCACTGACGTAGCTGCGCCAGAAATCAAGCCTATTGCCGAAGCAAACCCAATCAATAAAATCGCGGCTAGCAGCGAAGGGCTAGGTAATGAGCTTAGAGATCAAGAGTATGCGATCATTCTTGAAACCCTGATTGCATGTAATGGTCGACGCAAAGATATGGCTGAAAAACTGGGTATTAGCCCTCGTACACTGCGTTACAAGTTGGCTAAAATGCGCGATGCTGGAATAGATATCCCAAACTGAGGATAGATTAGTAGTGTCAGCTTTCTGACTAGTGTAATACGATATCTAGTCAATTTAATGTGTGGCACGCTAATTGCTCTGTCAATAATATAGCTAAATAGATGGTCATAATTTTGACTCCTGAGGTAGTAGATGAGAATAGATGGTTTACAAGGCGAAATGCAGGCGATGATGGTCGAAGCTGCCAGCGCGCGTCCCGCAGCAACGGGGCAAGCGGTCGGTGCAGATTTTGGCAACATGCTGACTAATGCCATCAATAATGTGAACTCATTACAAAAGACCTCAGGTGATCTTCAAGCTCGTTTTGATAGTGGCGACCAAAGCGTATCCCTATCGGACGTGATGATTGCTCGTAATAAATCTAGTGTGGCTTTTGAGGCGACGATCCAAATTAGAAATAAATTGGTCGAATCGTACAAAGAGCTGATGAATATGCCGGTATAAGTTGGGTAGTTAAATAGTGGCAGATAATAGTCAAACAACAGATTTAACCGTAAGCGATAGCAACGACCACGCACTGATTGCAGGCTCTGAGCTAGACGGAGAAGGGCAAAATCCCGATCTAGGTGAACGCAGTTCATCGAAGTTCGATATGGCTGTCGGTGATCTCGATTTACTTCGTCAGGTCGTCTTAGTCCTTTCTATCTCTATCTGTGTAGCGCTGATTGTGATGCTGTTTTTCTGGGTAAAAGAGCCAGAAATGCGTCCATTAGGGGCTTACGAAACAGAAGAATTGATCCCCGTTCTTGATTACTTGGATCTGCAAAAGATCCAGTACACGCTTGAAGGCAATACCATCTCAGTACCGGCGAGTGAGTACAACTCATTAAAGCTTAATATGGTACGAGCGGGTTTGAATCAAGAGCGAAACGCGGGTGATGACATCCTCATGCAAGACATGGGTTTTGGTGTATCACAACGTTTAGAACAAGAACGCCTTAAATTAAGCCGCGAAAGACAACTTGCCAAAGCCATTGAGCAGATGAAACAGGTGCGTAAAGCTCAGGTTTTATTGGCCCTGCCGAAGCAGAGTGTTTTTGTACGTCATAATCAAGAAGCCTCTGCTTCTGTATTCCTAACTCTAAAAACAGGTACTAACCTCAAGCAGCAAGAAGTTGATTCTGTTGTGGATATGGTGGCAAGTGCCGTTCCGGGAATGAAAACCTCACGTATTACGGTGACCGATCAGCATGGCCGATTGTTGAGCTCAGGCTCTCAAGACCCTATGTCAGCGGCGCGTCGTAAAGAACACGAGTTAGAGCGCAATCAAGAACAAGCGCTGCGTGAAAAAATTGACTCCATCCTGATTCCTATTCTTGGGTTTGGTAACTACACCGCTCAGGTTGATATCCAGCTCGATTTCAGTGCTGTGGAGCAAACCAGAAAACGTTTTGATCCGAATACACCGGCGACTCGAAGTGAATACACCTTAGAAGATTACAACAATGGAAATACGGTGGCGGGTATTCCGGGTGCGTTGAGTAACCAGCCTCCAGCGGATGCCTCAATTCCACAAGATGTGGCTCAGATGAAAGACGGCGCGATGACAGGTCAAGGCTCTGTTCACAAAGAAGCGACTCGAAACTTTGAGCTAGACACCACCATCAGTCATGAACGTAAACAGAGCGGCACGGTTAATCGTCAGACGGTTTCTGTTGCGATCAAAGACCGCCAATCCTTGAACCCAGATACGGGTGAAGTGGTTCATACGCCAATCCCGGCGAGCGAAATCAATGCGATTCGCCAAGTACTGATTGGTACGGTGGGCTTTGATGAAACTCGTGGTGATTTGCTCAACGTATTAAGCATGCAGTTTGCACCTCAAGTAACAGATGTTGTTGCTGATGTGCCAATCTGGGAGCATCCAAACTTCAATGATTGGGTTCGTTGGTTTGCAAGTGCCTTGGTTATCATTGTGGTGGTGTTGGTACTTGTTCGCCCTGCAATGAAGAAACTGCTTAACCCAGCAGCAGACAACGATGAACAGATGTACGGACCTGATGGCATGCCAATTGGTGCCGACGGCGAAACCAGCTTAATTGGTGGTGATATTGAAGGTGGTGAGCTGTTTGAATTTGGTTCAAGTATCGACTTACCAAACCTTCATAAAGACGAGGACGTGCTGAAAGCAGTACGTGCACTTGTAGCGAATGAACCAGAGCTAGCAGCTCAAGTAGTTAAGAATTGGATGGTAGATGGCTAACGAAATAGTTCCACAACAAACTGAAGGCGGTGAAGTGCTTGATGTCTCTAGCGTGGATATCGGCTCTATCTCAGGCGATGAGCGCGCTGCGATCTTGTTGCTCAGTTTAAATGAAGAAGATGCTGCTGGTATTATTCGTCACCTAGAGCCAAAGCAGGTTCAGCGTGTGGGTAGTGCGATGGCGCAAGCTACAGACCTATCCCAAGAGAAAGTAGGCGCTGTGCACCGTGCTTTCTTAGATGATATTCAGAAGTACACCAACATTGGTATGGGCAGCGAAGACTTCATGCGTAATGCGTTAGTTGCTGCTCTGGGTGAAGACAAGGCGAATAACCTTGTTGACCAAATCCTTCTCGGCACAGGTTCGAAAGGTTTGGATTCGCTTAAGTGGATGGATCCTCGTCAGGTGGCGAGCATTATCATCAACGAGCACCCTCAAATTCAAACTATTGTGTTGTCGTACCTCGATGCCGATCAATCGGCTGAGATCCTGTCTCAGTTCCCAGAGCGAGTTCGTCTGGATCTGATGATGCGTATTGCCAACCTTGAAGAAGTTCAACCTTCGGCGCTTGCTGAACTGAATGAAATCATGGAGAAACAGTTCGCGGGTCAAGCGGGTGCTCAAGCTGCCAAAATTGGTGGCCTGAAAGCCGCGGCTGAGATCATGAACTACATGGATAACAACGTGGAAGGCGTCTTGATGGATCAAATCCGTGACCAAGACGAAGACATGGCAACACAGATTCAAGATCTGATGTTTGTCTTTGAAAACCTTATTGAAGTTGATGACCAAGGTGTTCAACGACTACTACGTGATGTTCCACAAGATATTCTACAGAAAGCACTTAAAGGTGCAGATGAAGGTCTACGTGAGAAGATCTTCAAGAACATGTCTAAACGTGCTGCCGATATGATGAGAGACGATATTGAGGCGATGCCGCCAGTCAAAGTCTCTGATGTTGAAGCGGCTCAGAAAGAGATTTTGGGTATCGCGAGGAAGATGGCAGACAGTGGCGAAATTATGCTGTCTAGTGGCGCCGACGAGTTCCTTTAATACAGAAATCTCAAAAGCCCCACACTGTTGGGGCTTTTCTTTATCCAATCTCGAACCACAGATTAACTCAGTTTAACTGCTTGAATTCACAATACAGTTAAGCCACTCATAGATAGGTACTGATATGTCAGGTGATAGAAAACGCGGCTTCCTTCGCCCTGAAGAAGATAATACGGTTGCCCAACCTCAGAAATGGGGGCTGCCTGACTACACCTCTGACGTGAGCAAACAAGCCAAAGAAACCGCTTTTAACTACGACCCTAGTTGGATGCCAACGGTTGAAGAAGCCATTGAAGATGAAGAGCTGGTTCTGACTGAAGAGCAAATTGAGCTGATTAAACAAGGCGCTTATCAGGAAGGGCTGCATCAAGGCCAAGAGGCGGGCTTTAAGCAAGGCTATGAAAAAGGCAAAGAAGAAGGTTTTGCTGCCGGTCACGAAGAAGGCAACGAAGCCGGCAAGCTTGAAGGCGTAACCGCGGGTCAAGAGTACATTCAACAGCAGGTGGCCGTCTTCATGGGGCTGGCAAACCAGTTCGCTCAACCATTAGAGTTGATGAACGCTCAGGTGGAGAAGCAATTGGTCGACATGGTGCTTACGATGGTCAAAGAAGTGGTTCATGTTGAAGTGCAAACCAACCCACAAATCATATTAAATACCGTTAAAGAATCGGTAGAGTCGTTGCCGATTTCTGGTCACGCAATCACATTGAAACTCAATCCGGAAGATGTGGCGATCATTCGCTCTGCGTATGGCGAGACTGAATTGGACTGCCGTAATTGGACGCTGGTCGCAGAGCCAGCACTCAACCGTGGTGATGTACAAATTGAAGCGGGTGAGTCGAGCGTTAACTACCGCATGGAAGATCGTGTAAAGAACGTTATTCAAAATTTCTGCGGCGCAAATCGTCACCAAGGTCATGAGTAATGCTTGAGTTAGTGAATCGTCTCAGTCAGTACAAAGTCGAGGGGCTAAAATCGCGACCAATTGCCTCTGGTAAATTAGTACGCGTTGTTGGCTTAACGCTTGAAGCGACCGGCTGTAAAGCGCCAATCGGCAGTTTGTGTTTAGTCGAAACCATGTCTGGTCAGATGGAAGCCGAAGTCGTCGGTTTCTCTGGCGATAACCTATTTTTGATGCCGAGTGAGCAAATCACCGGGATCTTACCTGGCGCTCGCGTCACGCCAATGACTACCGAAAGTGGTATCCCTGTTGGAATGGAACTGCTCGGTCGAGTGATCGACGGCGTAGGTAATCCACTCGACGGTTTAGGTCCAATCTATACAGAGCAACGCGCTTCATTTAATGCGGAGCCAATCAACCCGTTAGCTCGTAAACCGATTTCTGAACCACTCGATGTCGGCTTGAAAGCCATTAATGGTTTGCTAACCGTGGGTAAAGGGCAACGTATCGGTCTGTTTGCTGGCTCTGGTGTCGGTAAATCCGTAACTCTGGGCATGATGACTCGAGGCACAACTGCGCAAGTAGTGGTCGTAGGCCTAATCGGTGAGCGTGGACGAGAAGTTAAAGAATTTATTGAAGAGATTCTTGGTGAAGATGGCCGTAAGCGTTCGGTTGTTGTTGCCGCTCCTGCCGACTCATCACCATTGATGCGCTTAAAAGGCTGTCAAACCGCGTTGGCTGTCGCCGAGTACTTCCGCGACCAAGGCTTAGATGTTCTGCTACTCATGGATTCATTGACCCGTTTTGCTCAAGCTCAGCGTGAAATTGCTCTGTCTGTGGGTGAGCCGCCAGCAACCAAGGGCTATCCGCCATCAGTCTTCGCTAAGCTTCCTGCGCTGGTAGAACGAGCAGGTAACGGCAATGATGAACAAGGTTCTATCACGGCTTTCTTTACCGTGTTAACCGAAGGCGATGACTTACAAGATCCGATTGCGGATGCGTCGCGAGCAATTCTCGATGGTCACGTTGTGTTATCTCGTGAGATGGCCGATGCCGGTCACTACCCAGCGATTGACGTTGAGAAATCCGTCAGTCGTGTTATGCCGCAAATCACCACTGAAGAACATGTCTTGATGTCGAAAGCGGTAAGGCAAGTGCTGTCTATCTGCCGTAAAAACCAAGATTTGGTGTCGATTGGTGCTTACAAGCCAGGAACGGATCCAGCAATCGATAGTGCCTTCACGTTGAAACCAAAACTGGATGAGTACTTGCAGCAGAAGATGAAAGAGACCGTCCCATACGACATGTGCGTCAACATGTTGAAACATGTATTGGGTGGCTAACGGGTGAATAAGGTTAGTCATGGATAACGCATTAGAATTTTTGCTCGATCAAGCCAAAGATCAAGAGAACCAAGCGGTACTTGCGCTCAACAAAGCGAACTCTGAGCTGCAAGGCTACTATGAGCAGGTTGCGCAGATTGAAAAGTATCGACTGGATTACTGTCAGCAGCTCGTTGACCGCGGCAAGGCAGGCTTAACGGCGAGCCAATATGGTCACTTGAACCGCTTCTTAACTCAGTTGGATGAAACATTATCCAAACAGAGAGAAGCCGAGCACCACTTTAAAAATCAAGTCGACAACTGCCAAAGCTACTGGATGGAGTTACGCAAAAAACGTAAATCCTACGAGTGGTTGATGGAGAAAAAGCAGAAAGAGAAAGCAAAGCTGCAAGATCGAAGAGAACAAAAGCAAATGGATGAGTTTTCGACTCTGTTATACAGCCGAAAGAAGATGTGATCCTAAGCCACGAATGACGTCAGTGCTGTTCTCTATATTGTGAAAACCGAACTTATAGGCATGTTTCTTGCTCCGTTTTATATAAAATTGCGCGTTATGCCCACCAAAGGCATGAAAAGCATCCGACTTTCTTTTTGTTGCCTGATTCATGGCAGCAAAGCTAGTAGATAGAGCTTGTATATATGAATGTTAGTCTTTCCTCAAATTCAGCGACCAACAAAATGTCATCGTTGTTGGACACCGGTTCTGCCTCTTCCAAGGTAGAAGAAACCGGCGACTCTAAAGGTTTCTTTGAGTCCTTTAAAGAAGCGCTCGGCTTTGAAGAAAGTGACAGTAAAGTCGCAGCAAAAGACACAGAAAGCACTGCGAAACCTGATACTAAACAGACATCTACCGAAGGTGAAGCGTCAGCCGAAGCGAACAAAGGTGATTCCGCTGAATCAAAGGCTACTGACGAAGTGAGCGAAGCGCAAAGCAAGCAAGCAGCTTCAGAAGTAGAAGGCGAGAAAGCTGCTGATAAAACATCAGCAGAGGCTGCGTCTGGATCTGAGGCTCAGCTCAAAGCCAATTCGGGCACTGATAGCACTGTCGCTGATAAGACTGTTGCAGATAAGGCAGATGGTAAAGATGCGCAGGATACGACTAACGAATCTAAAGAACATATTGCTCAATCCCAAACTCAGGGTCCATCAGCGGTAGATGGTGCTACGCAGGCATCGCAAGCCAATGCAGCGATGAGCGAAGGCAATAAATTGCTTGGTCAATTGGATGAGGCAAACAAAACCCTAAATCAAGCGCCAAACGGCAAAGGCTTGCCTCAGCAAGGTCAGGTAGAACAAGCCCAAGGTAATATCACCGGTGCTTCTGTTGCAGGAGTTTCCGTTACGGATAAGGCGACACAACAAGCTAAGGCTGCGAACAGTGCGTCTGGTGAACCCACTGCTATCGATTGGGATAATACGGATTCAAGCGAAACTAAAGCCTTAGCTGCGGCAGCATCAACAGCAGGCTCGACTGATACGCTTCTTAAAGCGGGCGCCGGTGCAGCAGCACTGTCTGGTTTGGGTAAAGCGGGTGCTAAAGAAGATTCTAAAGATTCGACCTTTGCTCAGCAGATCGCTTCAGCGGCTAGTGCACAAGGTACGGCAACGGTGGGTTCAGCACCTACGCGAGCTGAAATTCAAGCTGCTCAACAAGCGCCCTTACAGCTCACCAAAGAGCTAGCCAATGAGCAAGTGGCTGAAAAAGTACAAATGATGATGTCTAAGAACCTTAAGAACTTGGACATTCGTCTCGACCCACCAGAATTGGGCCAAATGAAAATCCGCATGACCATGAATAATGACGTGGCAAACGTGCACTTTACGGTGAGTAATCAGCAAGCGAGAGATGTGATTGAACAAACCTTACCTCGCTTGAGAGAGATGCTTGCTCAGCAAGGTCTGCAGCTTGCCGATTCGTCTGTTCAACAACAGAACTCCGGTCAGGGACAAGATAGATACAACAATGGTGAGCAACAATCCGGCGCTAACCGCACAAATGATACGCAAGGTGATGAAAACCTTGATAGTGGCAGCAATCTTGAATTGAATGTCGCATCAAAGCGTGATGGAATTAGTTATTATGCCTAATATCAGGCTAAGAACGCTTGGTTAATAGAAAAAACCAGTTAATAAAAAGAACCATCAGTTAATCGCAAGAACAGGAAGTTAGAGTAAGATATGGCCGAAGAACAAGATGCACCTAAAGGGAAGAGCAAGCTCCTTATAATTATTATTGCCGTAGTTGTGTTACTGCTTGGTATAGGTGGTGCGCTGTACTTTTTCTTAGGTTCTGACGATAGCGCCTCTGAATCTCAGTCTCAGCCAGCAACGGCTGTGGTCGCTGCAGAGCCGGTTATGTATGTTAATATTCCTCAGCCCTTCTTGTTTAATGTGACAGGTGACAAAAAAGATCGCCTAGTTCAGATAAAAGCACAGCTCATGGTACGTGGCAGTAAGAATAAAGACCTGGCTCGTTACCACTCTCCACTTGTAGAAAGTACGCTACTGGCCACGTTCGCTTCGGCAACGGTTGATCAATTGCGCTCACCAACAGGCCGCGTGGAACTGCGTAATAAGGCAACAGAAGATATTAAAGCAAGCCTGGCTCAAGCTGTTGGCCAGCCTGTGATTGAAAAAGTGTTATTCACTGACTTCGTAATTCAATAGGTAATTTGTGACCGATTTATTAAGCCAAGACGAAATTGATGCGCTGTTACATGGCGTTGATGATGTTGAAGAAGTTGAAGATGTCTTAGAAACCGAAAATGACAATGCGGTCAATTTCGACTTCTCATCTCAAGATCGAATCGTCCGTGGTCGAATGCCGACCCTTGAACTTATTAACGAGCGCTTCGCACGTCATATGCGTATCAGCTTGTTTAATATGTTACGTAAAACGGCTGAAGTGTCGATCAACGGCGTACAGATGATGAAGTTTGGTGAGTACCAAAACACATTGTATGTACCCACCAGTTTAAACATGGTTCGTTTCCGTCCATTGAAAGGTACGGCACTCATCACCATGGAAGCTCGTCTGGTTTTCATTCTCGTAGAGAACTTTTTTGGCGGTGATGGTCGTTTCCACGCCAAGATTGAAGGTCGTGAATTCACGCCTACTGAAAGACGAATCATTCAGTTACTGCTGAAAATTGTTTTTGAAGATTACAAAGAAGCTTGGTCGCCAGTGATGGGGGTTGAGTTTGAATACTTGGATTCCGAAGTGAACCCAAGTATGGCGAACATTGTGAGCCCAACCGAAGTGATTGTTGTGAGTTCGTTCCACATTGAAGTGGATGGCGGTGGTGGTGACTTCCACGTTGTCATGCCTTACTCCATGGTTGAGCCGATCCGTGAACTGCTTGATGCGGGTGTTCAATCAGACAAAATGGAAACCGATGTTCGTTGGAGCACCGCACTGCGTGATGAGATCATGGATGTGCCCGTCAATTTCCGTGTGAACTTGTTAGAGCAAGACATCTCCCTGCGAGATCTGATGGAGCTGCGTCCTGGTGACGTTATCCCCATGAACATGCCTGAGCACGCGACGATGTTTGTCGAAGAACTGCCAACGTATCGTGTGAAAATGGGACGTTCAGGTGAAAAACTTGCGGTACAGATTTCGGAAAAAATTCGAAGACCGAGTGTGGTCAAAACTGATCTCGCTTTTCTAGGTAAAGACTTAATGTCTGAACTCGAAAACAGCGATGATGACGAATAGCAAAATAGATAAAAGTATAGGAATTGGTAATGGAACCTAGTGAAGATCAAAAGCTAGCAGACGAATGGGCTGCAGCACTTGGTGAAGATCCTTTAGCGCCGTCAATTGATGTTGATGATGTGCTTGCGGCACCACTTGATGAGCTAACCGATTCATCATCTCCGATTTCTGAAGATGAGCGTCGTAAGCTGGATACCATTATGGATATTCCAGTGACTATTTCGATGGAAGTTGGTCGCTCTCAGATCAGTATTCGTAACTTACTCCAATTGAACCAAGGCTCGGTTGTTGAGCTTGATCGAATTGCTGGTGAGTCACTAGATGTGATGGTTAACGGTACTCTGATTGCTCACGGTGAAGTGGTTGTAGTAAATGACAAATTTGGTATTCGTTTGACTGACGTTATTAGCCAAACAGAACGAATTAAGAAGCTGCGTTAATGAGCTTTTTGTCTCAAAGACTAGCGGGCTCTTCTCTCGGAATGACAGGTTTGTTACGAGGAATCTTGGGAGTAGGGCTATTAACGGTTCCTTCCATTGCTTTTGCAGCAACACCGCCTTCTCTCGATTTAGCGACCACCTTTGGGTCGCTAATTTTCGTTATAGCCTTCATTTTATTTATTGCTTGGCTACTCAAGCGAATGCAAGTACCTGCGATGTCGAATCAACAAGGTTTGGCGATTGTTAGGCAAATCCCTGTTGGTACTAAAGAGCGCATCGCTATTGTGCAAGCGGGTGATGAACAGTTCTTGGTAGGGATTACCACACAATCGATTCAGCTGATCTCTAAGCTTGATAAACCTCTTACTCAGGAGATGCTGGAAAAAAGTACATTTTCAAGTCAGCTTTCCCAGCTAATAAAAAAAGATGCAAACAAGTAACGGACTTTTGAACTCATCTTACTTTCACCAAGCCGGAGTTTTCCGAACGGTGAAAGTGTGGTTGGTTCAGCTTATTCTCCTATGCTCAATCATATTCAGTGTGTCGGTATTTGCACAAGCTGAAGACGGCACCGTCATTCCTGCGAATACCGCTGGCTCGGAATCGGTGACTATCAGCACGATGGAACAAGACCAAGCCAAATCGACAACCATGACCACGGGCAGCTTAACTGGCAATGGTGGCGGCATACCTGCCTTTACCATGACAACCAATGCCAATGGCGGTGAAGACTACTCGATTAACCTGCAAATTCTCGCGTTAATGACCATGCTTGGCTTCTTGCCGGCGATGGTGATTTTGATGACATCGTTCACTCGTATTGTGGTAGTGATGTCTATCTTGCGTCAGGCGATGGGTCTACAACAAACACCGTCTAACCAAGTCATTATTGGTATTGCGATATTCTTGACCTTCTTCATCATGTCGCCAGTGATTAACCAAGTGAACGAACAAGCAGTTCAGCCATATCTTAATGAACAGATCTCGGCACGACAGGCATTTGATGTTGCCCAAGAACCGATTAAATCCTTCATGCTTAAACAGACTCGAATCAAAGATCTTGAAACCTTTGTTGAGATTTCTGGTGCGGAAGTGACTAACCCTGAAGATGTTTCGATGGCGGTTCTGATTCCAGCATTTATCACATCGGAATTAAAAACGGCTTTCCAAATCGGCTTTATGCTGTTTTTGCCGTTCTTAATCATCGACTTGGTGGTGGCATCGGTATTGATGGCTATGGGTATGATGATGTTGTCACCGATGATTGTATCGCTGCCGTTTAAGTTGATGCTGTTTGTTCTGGTTGATGGCTGGAACTTGATACTCTCCACACTCGCCGGCAGTTTTGCCTTGTAGCTGGGGGAATAATGAATCCTGAAATATTCGTAGAGTTGTTCCGAGATGCCCTTTGGATGGTATTAATCATGGTTTGCGCCATCATTATTCCTAGCCTGTTGATCGGTTTGGTTGTGGCTGTTTTCCAAGCTGCGACCTCAATCAACGAACAAACCCTAAGTTTCCTGCCGCGTTTGATCGTAACTTTGTTGGCGTTGATGCTATTCGCACACTGGATGACCCAGATGATGATGGAGTTCTTTTTTGAGCTCATCGAACGCTTGCCGCAAGTTCTGTATTAAACCGATATGGAATACCCAACGAGCCTTGTACTAGAGTGGTTAGCCAATTATTTTTGGCCATACACTCGCATCTCAGCGATGCTGATGGTGATGACGGTAACAGGGGCACGCTTCGTGTCGCCGCGTATTCGTCTGTATTTAGGCTTGGCGATCACTTTTGCGGTGATGCCTGCGATTCCGGCCGTTCCCAAAGAGATTGAACTTCTGTCCTTTCAAGGCTTCCTGACTGTCTTTGAACAGATCGTGATTGGCGTGGCCATGGGCTTTGTTACCCAGTTCATGATTCAAACCTTCGTCATGCTCGGCCAGATCTTGGGTATGCAATCGAGCTTGGGTTTTGCCTCAATGGTCGACCCGGCTAACGGGCAAAACACGCCGGTACTTGGTCAACTGTTCATGCTGCTTGCGACCATGTTCTTCTTGGCGACCGATGGTCACTTGAAAATGCTGCAGCTGGTGGTGTTTAGTTTTAAGACCTTGCCGATTGGCAGTGGATCGTTGACCTCTGTTGATTTTCGAGAGCTCGCATTGTGGCTCGGTATCATGTTCAAAACGGCATTGGCGATGTCCTTGTCGGGCATTATCGCGCTGCTAACGATTAACCTCTCTTTTGGTGTAATGACGCGTGCGGCACCTCAGTTAAACATCTTTTCTTTGGGTTTTGCATTTGCGCTACTCGTGGGTCTGTTGCTTTGTTGGTACATCCTTGGCGGCTTATATAGTCACTATGAGCTATTTTGGATGCAGGGCGAACAACAGATATGTCGTCTAATCCGGTTAGATTGCTAGGAGACTGAAATGGCAGAGTCAGACGGTCAAGAACGCACAGAAGACGCCACGCCCAAACGCTTGCAACAGGCCAAAGAGAAAGGGCAGGTTGCAAGGTCAAAAGAGCTAGCGTCAGCGTCGGTACTTATTGTCGGTGCAATTGCATTAATGTGGTTTGGCGAATCGATGGCGAAGGCTTTGTTCGAGGCCATGCAACGTCTGTTCTCTTTGAGTCGCGACGAAATTTTTGACACTAACAAACTCCTAGAAATCGCTGGTGGTGCACTGGTGAACCTGCTGTTCCCGCTGTTTTTGATACTGATAACCTTGTTTGTTGCTGCCGTCATCGGCGCTGCGGGTGTCGGTGGGATTAACTTCTCAATGCAAGCAGCAATGCCTAAGGCGTCTAAGCTCAACCCACTCAGTGGCATCAAGCGTATGTTTGGCCTGCAAAGCTGGGTTGAACTGCTCAAGTCTATTCTTAAAGTAGCGCTCGTATCGGGGATGGCGATTTATCTGATTCAAGCCTCTCAGCATGATTTAATGCAGCTGAGTATGGATGTGTACCCACAGAACATCTTCCATGCCTTGGATATCTTGCTCAATTTCATCCTGTTGATCAGTTGCTCGCTGCTTATTGTGGTGGCGATTGATATCCCGTTCCAGATCTGGCAACACGCCGATCAATTGAAGATGACCAAACAAGAAGTCAAAGACGAATTCAAAGACACTGAAGGTAAGCCGGAAGTGAAAGGCCGAATTCGTATGCTTCAAAGGGAAGCGGCTCAGCGTCGCATGATGGCAGACGTTCCTCAAGCGGATGTGATTGTGACCAACCCGGAACACTTTTCAGTGGCGCTGCGCTATAAGCAGAATCAAGACAAAGCACCAATTGTGGTTGCTAAAGGTGTCGACCACATGGCGATGAAGATCCGAGAGATTGCGCGTGCAAACGACATCTATATAGTTCCAGCGCCGCCATTGGCGAGGGCGCTTTATCACACCACTGAGCTAGAACAACAAATTCCTGACGGTCTGTTTACGGCAGTTGCACAAGTGCTTGCATATGTTTTCCAGCTTAAACAGTACCGAAAACGAGGTGGTGAGCGACCAAAACTGCAAGATTCTAATATGCCGATCCCACCTGATTTACGTCATTAGATCAATTGCTTGAGCTCTGCGTGATGAACCCTGATAATAGCGAGCTAGCTAATCTTCCTTTTATAGAGGTGATGGCGATAATTTGACGTGAGATGTTGGTACAGTGTTTGCTGTAGTAGCCTGAACATTATAAGCCCATAGCAAACAGCCCTGACTAAGACCTAATCCACTTGTTCAGAGAGCTACAACATAGCGAAACTGTCTAGATTTATGAAATTCTCCCTGCCTTTTGCGGACAAGCTACCTAAAATCCCTAACCGTGCCATGCCTGCGATTGGTGCACCTATTATGGTACTTGCAACGCTTGCTATGGTGGTGTTGCCCATTCCAGCTTTCTTGTTGGATATGTTCTTCACCTTCAACATTGCACTGTCTATGGTTGTGCTACTGGTCTCGGTATATACCCGCAGGCCTTTAGACTTCGCTGCATTCCCAACCGTCCTGCTGATTGCGACTCTACTTCGATTGGCCTTGAACGTTGCTTCGACACGTGTGGTATTGCTCCATGGTCACGAAGGTGGCGACGCGGCAGGTAACGTGATTGAAGCCTTCGGTAACGTGGTTATCGGTGGTAACTACGCGGTTGGTTTAGTGGTGTTCTTGATTCTTATGATCATCAACTTCATGGTTGTAACCAAAGGTGCGGGTCGTATCTCGGAAGTAAGCGCGCGTTTCACGTTAGACGCCTTACCGGGTAAACAGATGGCAATCGATGCCGACTTGAACGCAGGTTTGATCGACCAAGACCAAGCGCGTCTGAGACGTTTTGAAGTCACCAAAGAAGCTGACTTCTACGGTTCGATGGACGGTGCTTCTAAGTTTGTTAAAGGCGATGCGATCGCTGGTATCTTAATCTTATTCATCAACATCATTGGTGGCTTGAGCATTGGTATGGCTCAGTTTGATCTTGGTTTTGGTGAAGCAATCGAAATCTACACGCTACTGACTATCGGTGATGGTCTGGTTGCACAAATTCCATCTCTATTACTGTCTATTGCAGCTGCGATGATGGTAACGCGCCAAAATACTGATGAAGATATGGGTGAGCAACTTGTCTTCCAGATGTTCGACAATCCAAAAGCCTTGATGATCACCGCCGCCATCCTTGGCATCATGGGTATTGTTCCGGGTATGCCACATTTCTCGTTCTTGAGCCTTGCCATCGTTGCAGGCGCGGGGGCGTATTACATCGATAAAAAGAACAAGAAGAAGGCGGAAGAGCCTAACCTTCCGGCGACAGTTGAAGCGAATGGAGAAGTAGGCTCTCAGAAGGAGCTCTCTTGGGATGATGTTCAACCTGTCGATATTATTGGTTTAGAAGTGGGTTACCGTTTAATTCCTTTGGTTGATAGAGACCAAGGTGGTGAATTGCTTGAACGCGTTAAAGGTGTGCGTAAAAAGCTGTCTCAAGACTTTGGTTTCTTGATCCCAGCGGTACACATTCGCGATAACCTAGAACTGACACCAAACAGCTACCGTATTACCCTGATGGGTGTTGCTGTGGGTGAAGCTGAGATTAAGCCAGACATGGAGCTCGCGATTAACCCGGGCCAAGTCTATGGCATGATCGATGGCGAGCCGACGATTGACCCTGCCTTTGGCCTTGAAGCGGTTTGGATTCGTGAAGAGCAGCGTGAACACGCACAAGCTCTAGGTTATACCGTTGTAGATTCTTCTACAGTACTGGCGACACACCTTAGCCAGCTGCTAACCAACAACGCATCGCAGCTCATTGGCCACGAAGAAGTTCAGAACTTACTTGAGATGCTCAGCCGCTCAACACCTAAGCTGGTGGAAGGTTTTGTACCGGATCAATTGCAGTTGGGTGTGGTTGTGAAAGTGCTACAGAACCTGCTGAATGAAGCGATTCCAATTCGTGACATTCGAACCATAGTCCAAACTTTGTCGGAGTATTCAGGTAAGAGTCAAGAACCTGACATACTTACTGCGGCGGTTCGCATCTCATTGAAACGATTAATTGTTCAGGAAATCAATGGTATAGAGCCCGAGTTACCAGTGATAACCTTGATTCCTGAGCTGGAACAAATCTTGCATCAAACCATGCAGGCATCCGGCGGAGAATCTGCTGGTATTGAACCTGGTTTAGCCGAACGTTTACAGACCTCTCTCAGCCACGCTACACAAGAGCAAGAGCTGAAAGGTGAGCCCGCGGTACTATTGACCTCTGGCGTGTTGCGTTCGACTCTGGCTAAGTTCGTGAAGAACACGATCCCAAGCTTGCGAGTCTTGTCTTACCAAGAAATACCGGACGAAAAGCAGATACGTATAGTACAAGCTGTTGGTAATTAAGCCGCCTAATTAGAACGGACAATCGAATTGAAAATTAAACGATTTTTTGCAAAAGATATGCGAACGGCTCTGCTCCAAGTTAAAGAAGAACTTGGTTCAGAAGCGGTGATCATGTCTAACAAAAAGGTCGCAGGTGGCGTGGAAATTGTTGCCGCTATTGATGGCGAATCCAGCCCGTCGACAGCGAGCCAGAGATTAAATAAACCTCAGCAGCCTGCACAAAGCCAATATACGCAAATGGCCGCGCCCGCAGCTCCTGCTGGGCGACGTCAACTAGACGATGACAAGGTTAGCCTACAGTCGAATGTTGAAGGTGGACGCTCAATGACTAAGCGCTTTGCGAATATGCTTAAGCAATACAGTCATGGCGCCGATGATGAGCCACAGCATCGTGCAGAAAATGAAGATTCATTGTCAGCATTGCTCAATCGCCAATCAAGCACGGGCCATAAGCCTCATAGTCATCAGACTCAAAGCAATTTGCAGTCTCATGGCCATCAGCAATCTCACGGTAACCAACAGTCTCACGGAAATCTTGATTCTGCATTTGCTCGTGAAACGGGTTTGTCTAAGTTGATTGCTGAAGACCGCAGAGTAGAGCGCCCGACACCTCGCTTGGATCCTACCCGTTATGATCGTGGTCGAGAGAACACTCAGTCCAAAGGTTCTGATACTGAAATGGAAACGATGCGCGAAGAGATGACCTCAATTCGTCGTCTGTTAGAGCATCAAGTTTCTGGGTTGATGTGGCAAGAAGTTGAGCGCCGTGAACCACTGAGAGCCATGCTTATTAAGCGCCTTGAACGTATGGGTGTATCTGCAGAGCTTGCCGATCAAATGGCTTGCTACATTCCTGAAGATACTAAACCTGCACGTGCATGGAAGGCTCTGTTAGCTCTGGTTGCTGACCAAATCTCCGTTACACAAAAAGATATTTTAAAACGCGGCGGTATTGTGGCTCTACTTGGCCCAACCGGCGTGGGTAAAACAACGACTGTTGCAAAGCTAGCTGCACGTGCTGCCATGGAATATGGCGCTGATAACGTCGCACTAGTGACAACTGACACATATCGTATAGGTGCACATGAGCAGTTATCGATCTACGGCCGAATTATGGGTTGTCCTGTAAGAGTTGCTAAAGATTCTAGCGAACTGGCCGATGTAATATATCAGTTACGTAATCGTCGCCTGATTCTGGTCGATACTGCAGGCATGGGACAACGAGATGTTCGCCTATCTGAGCAGTTAGACACATTGATGCAAGAGAGTGGTTCCGTTATCAATAGCTACCTTGTGTTGCCTGCAACCGCGCAACGCAAAGTGCTGCAAGAAACAATTGAACACTTTAGAAGAATCCCGTTGTCGGGATGCATCATGACTAAGCTGGATGAATCCCTAAGTCTAGGTGAATTCATCAGTGTCGTAATACAAAATGCATTACCAGTTGCTTACATAGCAAATGGTCAACGAGTTCCTGAAGATATCGTTATAGCTCAGCCAAAGTACATGATTGCTAAGGCTAATGAGCTATTAGAAAAATCTACAGAGAATGAACCTCATTACTGGAATAGCGATTCTGAAGGGCTCTAGGCGGCGGATAAATATGAATGAAAATATGATACATGACCAAGCTAGCGGCCTCCGTCGCTTAACCAAGCCTTCACTCACAAAAGTTATCGCTGTAACCGGTGGTAAGGGAGGCGTTGGTAAATCTAATGTGACGTTAGGTATGGCTATTTGCATGGCGCGCCAAGGCAAAAAAGTCATGGTGCTAGATGCCGATTTAGGACTAGCGAACGTCGATATCATGCTAGGTATTCGTTCTAAACGAAACCTTGGGCATGTGTTGGCTGGCGAATGTGAACTTAAGGATGCGATTGTCGAAGGGCCGCACGGAATTAAAATTATTCCAGCGACATCGGGCACTCAAAGCATGACTGAACTTTCACACGCACAGCATGCTGGTTTGATTCGCGCATTCGGTTCGCTTGAAGACGAGATGGATATCTTGTTGGTTGATACCGCAGCCGGTATTTCGGACATGGTGATCAGCTTCTCAAGAGCGGCGCAAGACGTGGTTGTCGTGGTATGTGATGAACCTACCTCGATCACGGATGCATATGCTTTGATTAAGCTTTTAAGCAGAGAACACCAAGTTCAGCGATTCAAAGTTGTTGCAAATATGGTCAGAAGCTACCGCGAAGGCCGAGAATTATTTGCAAAGTTGACTTTGGTCACAGAGCGCTTCTTGAATGTGAGCCTCGAACTCGTAGCATGTATTCCTTTAGATGATAAAGTACGTCAATCAGTCAAGAGACAGAAAATCGTAGTCGATGCGTTTCCTCGCTCTCCAGCTGCATTGGCAATCAGCTCTTTGGCTAACAAAGCCTTGACCTGGCCAATACCAAAAACACCGAGCGGACACTTGGAGTTCTTTGTTGAAAGGCTGCTGAATCGTACTGAATTTATAGAGGAACCATTTGGTGAATAAAGCGCTTACTTACGACCAACACGCTAATCACAATAGCCAACAGGCTTTTTTTGAGAAGTACTCTGTGTTGGTTAAACGTATCGCTCATCACTTGTTGGGGCGATTACCGCCTAATGTATTGGTTGATGACTTAATTCAAGCTGGCATGATCGGCTTGATTGAAGCGCAACAAAACTATGATGGTACCAAAGGCGCAAGCTTTGAGACGTATGCTGGTATTCGGATTCGCGGGGCAATGTTGGATGACATTCGCCGTGGGGACTGGGTGCCGAGATCGGTTCATAAGAACAATCGAGAAATCAGCAGTGCAATTGCGGAATTAGAGGGTATCCTCAACCGCGACCCGAGTGATGCCGAAGTGGCAAAACACATGGGGCTCAGTTTAGAGCAGTATCACAGTGCTTTAACTGACATTAATTGCTCAAGACTGGTTGGAATTGAAGATTTAGGCGTCTCAGATGATGTAATATCTCCGAACGAAGACTCTCAAGATAATACGCCTTTTCAAGGGGTTGCTGATGAGTCATTCCGCCAAGCTTTGATCGATTCGATAAAACAACTTCCGGAAAGGGAAGGCCTTGTGCTTTCGCTTTATTACGACGAAGAACTCAATTTAAAAGAGATTGGGGAAGTGTTAGGTGTCAGCGAATCTCGTGTCAGCCAAATACTGAGCCAATCTATGCAGCGTTTACGCACTAAGTTAAGTGCTTGGACACAGAACGACTAACAACACTGATCCTATTCAGTGGAGGCTAATTTGAACAAAAACATGAAAATTCTCATTGTTGATGATTTTTCAACGATGCGCCGAATTGTTAAAAACCTACTTCGCGATTTAGGTTTCAACAACACTCAAGAAGCAGATGATGGCTTGACCGCGTTACCTATGCTGAAAAAAGGCGAATTTGATTTCGTGGTAACTGACTGGAACATGCCAGGCATGCAAGGGATTGACCTGCTTAAACACATTCGCGCAGACGCAGAACTTAAGCACCTTCCAGTGCTTATGATCACAGCTGAAGCGAAGCGTGAGCAGATCATCGAAGCTGCGCAAGCGGGTGTTAATGGTTACATTGTGAAGCCTTTCACTGCTGCAACGCTGAAAGAGAAACTTGATAAGATTTTTGATCGCTTATAAGCATCAATAAATTTAGGCACTTCTAGGTAAACACTGACTGATAAGTTATCTGTTTATCTCGATAGCCTAAGCGCACAAAGTATGCGGAGTAAGGCCGAATTCAGGATGATTTCATTAGAACAAGCAAAAAAATTAGTAGAGCTGCTTGAGAACGATGAGCAGCAAAATGCTGATTCTCTTGTGAGAAGCATTTATGAAGATAACTTTAGTCTTCAAGACAATCCAATGCTTCAAGAAATAGGAAGTCTGACACGCGACCTCCACGACTCTTTGACTCAATTCAATTTCGATGAACGCATCAGCGTTATCGCAAATGACGAAATCCCTGATGCAAGGGATCGCCTTCAGTATGTCATTGATAAAACGGAAGTTGCGGCAAATAAGACGATGGACGCTGTCGATCGCTGTATGCCAATCGCAGACAACCTACACGAGTGTTTACTTCAAGTAAGGCCTCAATGGAATGAACTGATGCATGGCCGCATTGAGCTGGCACAATTTAAAGCTTTATGTCACCGCATTGATGGATTGCTTGTCCAAGTAGAAGGCGATAGTACTGAACTACGCGGACAATTGACTGAAATCTTGATGGCTCAGGATTTCCAAGATTTAACTGGGCAGATAATCAGCAAAGTTATTACCTTGGTGAATGAGGTGGAAGGACGTTTGGTCGAGATTCTCACGGTATTCGGTGCGAATCAAAAAGAGCCAACTCCAGAGTCAGAGAAGAAAGCATCGATTGCGCCTGAAGGTCCAATTATGAACCCAGAAGAGCGCGAAGACGCTGTCGCATCTCAAGATGAAGTCGACGATTTGTTATCCAGTCTTGGATTTTAAAGGTAACGTATGAGCTACGATTTAGACGAAGATATTCTTCAGGACTTTTTAGTCGAAGCAGGAGAGATCCTTGAACTCCTATCAGAACAACTGGTAGAGCTTGAGAATAACCCTGACGACAAAGACCTATTAAATGCTATTTTCCGTGGTTTCCATACAGTAAAAGGTGGTGCTGGTTTCCTAGCATTAACTGAGCTGGTGGATACTTGTCATGGTGCTGAGAATGTGTTCGACATTCTGCGAAACGGCCAACGCAGCGTAACATCAGGTTTGATGGATACCATGCTGCAGGCGCTAGATACAGTCAATGTACAGTTTCGCGCCGTGCAAGATCAGGAACCTTTAGTGCCAGCCGACCAATCTTTATTGGATGAACTTCACCGTCTCTGTAAACCAGAGTCTGCGGATGAAGTGGCACCAGTAGAAGCGCCTGCACCTATTATCCCTGAACCTGTTGTTGCAGCGCCTGAGCCTGTTATTGCTCCGGAACCTACTGCTGAAAGCTTAAACATCAATGCATCTTCAGTCGATGATATCTCTGAAGATGAGTTTGAACGCTTGCTTGATGAGCTTCACGGTAAAGGTGGTTCACCAACAGCGCCTTCTGCACCAACACCGCCGCCAGCACCCGCTGCACCTCAGTCTGTTGCTGACAGTGGTGATATTACTGATGACGAATTTGAAAAGTTATTAGATGAATTGCACGGTGCGGGTAAGAGCCCGACAGCGGCAAGTTCAACGCCTCCTCCACCGCCAACGCCGCCAGCAGCACCTGTTTCGGCGATGTCTGAAGGCGATGATCTGATGACTGACGAAGAGTTCGAGAAGTTACTTGACCAACTACATGGCTCAGGTAATGGACCTTCGATTGAAGAATTGGATGCCGCGACTAAGCCTGCAGAAGTTAAGGCAGTAGCACCTCAAGCTGCGCCTAAACCTGCTGCGCCAGTTGCCGTTAAAGCTGAGCCAAAACCGAGCGCTCCAGCAAAAGCTGAAGTTAAAGTGCCGGCTAAGAAGCAACAAGCTGAAGCGACAGTTCGTGTTGATACATCAACACTGGACACCATCATGAACATGGTGGGTGAACTGGTATTGGTGCGTAACCGACTAGTCAGCCTAGGCCTCAACAGCAACGACGAAGAAATGTCGAAAGCTGTCTCTAACTTAGATGTTGTTACTGCAGACCTTCAAGGTGCGGTAATGAAGACTCGTATGCAGCCGATCAAGAAAGTATTTGGTCGCTTCCCACGAGTTGTCCGTGACCTTGCTCGTAGCTTGAAGAAAGACATCGTTCTTGAAATGCGTGGCGAAGAAACGGACCTTGATAAAAACTTAGTAGAAGCACTTGCTGATCCCCTGATTCACTTGGTGAGAAACTCTGTCGATCATGGTATTGAAATGCCAAACGACCGTGTTGCTGCGGGTAAATCACAAACGGGTAAAGTGATTCTGTCTGCCTCTCAAGAAGGTGACCACATTGAACTGGCTATCGTTGATGACGGTGGCGGTATGGACCCTGATAAGCTTCGTGCTATCGCGGTTAAACGTGGCCTGATGGATGAAGATGCAGCGTCTCGCTTATCAAATAAAGAGTGTTTCAACCTGATTTTTGCTCCTGGCTTCTCAAGCAAAGAGCAGATCTCGGATATCTCTGGTCGTGGTGTGGGCATGGACGTTGTGAAAACAGCGATCAACACACTGAACGGCTCTATTGATATTGATTCAGAAATGGGACAGGGCACCAAGATCACCATCAAGGTTCCACTAACCCTAGCGATTCTACCAACCTTGATGGTCGGTGTTGCCGGTCATCCATTTGCATTGCCATTGGCTTCTGTAAACGAGATCTTCCACCTAGATTTAAGCCGCACAAACGTGGTTGATGGCCAGCTGACGATTATCGTTCGCGATAAGTCTATTCCGTTGTTCTACTTGCAAAACTGGCTTGCTCCTAAAGCGGGTATTGTTGAGCTGCGTAAAGGGCACGGCCATGTTGTTATCGTACAACTTGGTAGCCAACGTGTTGGTTTTGTTGTCGATACGCTTATCGGTCAAGAAGAAGTCGTGATCAAGCCGCTTGATAAGCTTCTGCAAGGCACGCCAGGAATGGCAGGCGCGACAATTACAAGTGACGGACACATTGCATTGATTCTAGATGTGCCGGACTTGTTGAAGCAGTACGCAGCTGCGTCAAGAATTTAATTTAAGGATAAATATGGCGATTAAAGTATTAGTCGTTGATGATTCGAGTTTCTTTCGTCGTCGCGTTAGCGAGATCATCAACTCAGAGGCTCGCCTAGAAGTCATTGATGTAGCAGTAAACGGTAAAGAAGCCGTTGAAAAAGCGAAACAGCTAAGACCTGACGTAATCACGATGGATATTGAAATGCCTGTCATGGACGGTATCACTGCCGTTCGTGAAATCATGGCCGCGTCTCCAACGCCTATTTTGATGTTTTCATCGTTAACGCATGATGGAGCGAGAGCAACGTTAGATGCGTTAGATGCAGGTGCTCTCGACTTCTTACCTAAGAAGTTTGAAGATATTGCACGTAACCGCGACGATGCAGTTGCATTGCTTCAACAGCGTGTGATTCAGATTGCAGCAAAGCGTGCGTTTATGCGCCGTGCTCCTATTACGCCGAGAGCGACAGCAACGACTTCAACAGCTACGCCATTGCGCCAGCCGATTTCAACAGCAGCTTCGACTTCGACAGCGAAGCCTGCGGTTGCATCTACGGCGAAATTCAGAGCGTCAGGTAAGAAGTATCAATTAACAGCAATTGGTACGTCGACTGGCGGCCCTGTTGCTCTACAGAAGATTTTGACTCGCATCCCTGCTAACTATCCACACCCAATTGTGTTAGTTCAGCATATGCCAGCAACATTCACTGCTGCTTTTGCGAGCCGATTGAACACCTTGTGTAAGATTGAAGTTCGCGAAGCGCAAGACGGTGATGTGTTAAAACCTGGCGTGGCGTATCTTGCTCCGGGTGGTAAACAGATGATGGTGGATGGCCGCGCAGGGTCTGCACGTCTAAGAATTATCGATGGCGGCGACCGCATGAACTACAAGCCTTGTGTGGATGTCACATTCGGCTCTGCAGCGAAGATCTACGGCGACAAAGTGTTGTCTATGATCCTGACTGGTATGGGCGCAGATGGTCGAGAAGGTTCGCGTATGTTGAAAACTGCGGGCTCGACAATTTGGGCACAAGACGAAGATAGCTGTGTTGTATATGGTATGCCTCAAGCTGTAGCAAAAGCTGGCATTTCTACTGAAGACCTCCCTCTAGACCGCATCGCGGAAAGGATCTTGGTCGAAGTTGGGTTAGCTTAGGTAAATCGAAATGATTGTTTGGAGTGTTGCAAACCAAAAAGGTGGTGTTGGTAAAACGACCACGACCGTGACTCTAGCAGGTTTACTTGCGTTGAAGGGGCACCGTGTTCTGTTGGTTGATACTGACCCACATGCATCACTGACCACCTATCTGGGTTACGATTCAGATACGGTGGAATCGAGCCTGTTTGATCTGTTCCAGTTGCGTGAGTTTAACGTGCAGACGGTAAGACCTTTGCTTTTACAAACAGAAGTCGAAGGTATCGATATTATCCCTGCGCACATGTCTTTGGCGACATTAGACCGTGTAATGGGAAATCGAAGCGGCATGGGGTTGATCTTGAAGCGTGCTTTAGCCGCTTTGAAAGACGACTATGACTATGTATTGATCGATTGCCCGCCAATTCTGGGTGTGATGATGGTCAATGCATTGGCTGCTAGCGATCGTATATTGATTCCGGTACAGACGGAATTTTTGGCGATGAAGGGCTTAGAGCGCATGATTCGCACTTTGACCATCATGCAGAAGTCTCGCAAAACACCGTTTAAGGTGACGATTGTCCCAACGATGTACGACAAGCGAACCAAAGCCTCACTGCAAACATTAACGCAGCTCAAAGATGATTACCCAAACCAAGTTTGGACGTCTGCTGTGCCGATTGATACCAAGTTTCGAGATGCGAGCCTAAAGCGCTTGCCAGCCTCTCATTTTGCATCGGGTAGCCGTGGTGTATTTGCTTATAAACAGTTGCTTATTTATCTCGAAAGGTTGGCGATAAATGAGCGCGAATAAAGAATCAACATTGGCGCAGCCAAGTCTCTCCAGTGAACAAGCACTGGATGATTATTTTACTGCGCTGTTAGGTGATGAAAGCTTTGAATCTGACGATTTTTTTGTTGACGAGTCGAGCGACGAATCACAATCTGAAGAGCCAGAGCCAGAGCCA
>NZ_JBFRTQ010000013.1:35284-59955 GCF_041474195.1 Vibrio sp. 10N.222.52.C3
CCAGAGCCAGAGCCAGAGCGCCAATTTTCGAGTCACCACTCTAGCTACGCAGAAATACGCGCGGCTGAGTTTGAGGTTCCTAACCTTGAAGATGTTCAGAAACTACTCAGCCGTTTAGAGGCGACCAATGTTGTTGATGAACTGAACCTTGATGAGTTGATGGATCAGAACACCCAGAAAATCGCCCAGCAAGCAGACATGCAAATGTTTGATGCCGCGGTTGAGTCTGTTCAAGTGTTCGAAGAGCCAGAGATTCAGGATTGGAATCTTCCAGAACCCGATTTATCAATTGTTGTAGAGCCACCTGTTGAATCGCAGCAAATTGAAGAGTTACAAGCTGAATCGTTGGAGACGGAACAAGTAGAAGTTAAGGCTGTTGAGCCTGAACTTGACGTTCCTGATCCCGAGACAGTTATTGAACCCGAAACTCAAGCAGGAGGTGCTGACCAGTTTACCTCTTGGGAAAGTACGGTTCGCAAAGAAGACTTTCAAGTCTTGTATTTTGATGTAAACGGCGTGACCTTTGCGGTGCCACTTGATGAGCTTGGCGGCATCCATCGCCTTGAAGAGTTAAGTCATATCATTGGTAAGCCAGCTTGGTATTTGGGTTTACAAACCAACCGTGATAGTCAGCTAGATGTGGTCGACACCGCAAAATGGGTGATGTCTGAGAAACTATCAGGTGACGAATACAAAGAAAACTATCAATATATAGTGATGCTTGGAGAGAGCTTGTGGGGCCTGGCGGGCACAGAGCTCAAAGGCACCGAGCTACTTAATACAGACAAAGTACGTTGGCGAGAAATGGCAGGGAAACGCCCATGGCTCGCTGGTATGGTAAAAGAAAAAATGTGTGCTTTGATTCATGTTGAAGCATTAATCGCCATGCTAAACGCAGGGCTAGATGTAAAAGCATTAAGCTAGTAATAAGCATTGGGCTAACAATAAGCATCAAGTTAATAATAGTGGTCGGTAACGACGGCAAGAGGATTATCTATGTCTCATATGAGTGAAGTTGAAGTAAGAAAAGAGCAAACGAATGATGAAGTACTTCAATGGGTGACTTTCCAGCTAGAAGAAGAAACTTACGGCATCAACGTAATGCAAGTACGTGAAGTACTACGTTACAGCGAAATTGCTCCAGTACCGGGTGCTCCAGATTACGTTCTAGGTATTATTAACCTACGTGGTAACGTTGTTACTGTTATCGACACTCGTTCTCGCTTTGGTTTGATGCAAGGTGAAATCACAGACAACACTCGTATCATCGTTATTGAATCTGAGCGTCAAGTAATTGGCATTCTAGTAGATAGCGTTGCTGAAGTGGTTTACCTGCGTTCTTCTGAAATCGACACAACGCCAAGTGTTGGTACTGATGAAAGTGCTAAGTTCATCCAAGGTGTAAGTAACCGAGATGGCAAGCTACTTATCTTAGTAGATCTAAACAAACTACTAAGCGAAGACGAATGGGATGAGATGGCTCACCTGTAATGTTTGAAGCGCTTCCTTTAAGCCCTGTCGCTCTGATATCAGGCGTTGGGGTTTTTACGTTATTTATCCTGATTTTGATTAGCAAAGTAAAACGTGCGATTCAAAAGCAGCTCGATCAGTCACGCCTGCAAGTTCGTAACTTGGACAAAGAGCTTCAAAAATCGAGTAAGCAATTACTTGAGGTTCGCTCTGTTGTGGTTGGCCTTGGCCAGAAAGTGACTGAACAACAAGATCTTATCAAACATTTGAATGAACGTATTGTTGAGCTGGAACATGCGGATACCGATGGACGTTTGTACACACGTGCAACGAAAATGGTTCAGCTTGGTGCCGGGATAAACGAACTGATCGAAGAGTGTGAATTACCTAAAGCGGAAGCTGAGCTGATGATGTCTCTGCAGAACAAGCTTGCTGGTAAAGAGAAAATTCCTTCATTACGAAGCGACCCTTCATCGTACGATCAGCAACCCGATGCCTCTCGCGATCGCAGAGACCCGCCTCGACGTCGTTAAATTGAGCGCTTAATTCGTATTGAGCAATTGATGTTTATTACGTATTCCTCTTAAAAGAAGCTTCGGCTTCTTTTTTTATGCCTGTCCGATCTATATAGAACGATGTTTATAAGTGCTTGTATCTACGACAATATCTTGTTTGTTGATGAAAATGTGTAAATTGTGATGAGGTGGTAACAGTTTCTTACCGACTTTGTTCTATCGAAAACGCCTAGTCCTGTTTTGTCACCATGTTGGTGTGCTACTATAGCGCTCTCATTACTCGACTAAATTTACCTATGCTAGAAGTCTCAAATTTAACTGCTATTCGTGACGACAGGATTCTGTTTGAATCGTTGTCTTTTCAATTGAAACCAGGTGAGCTGGTTCAAGTTGAAGGTCGTAACGGTACCGGGAAAACGACACTCCTTAGGATTATTACTGGCTTAGGCGATCGCGATGACGGCACTATCTCTTGGGATGGTGAGTCTATTGAATCGAGTCGAGATGTTTATCATCAAAATTTACTTTTTCTTGGTCACCAAACAGGTGTAAAGCGCGAACTTAGTGCTTATGAGAATCTGAGCTTTTATCAGTCTATTCACAGTGGCGGTACCAGCAAAGAAGAGCTTTATCACGCGCTGGCTCAAGTGGGGCTTGCGGGCAGAGAAGACGTACCTGCGGGGCAACTTTCAGCAGGCCAACAGCGCCGAGTAGCGTTGGCTCGCCTGTGGTTGAGCAAGCAAATGTTGTGGATTCTCGATGAGCCGCTGACTGCCATCGATAAGCAGGGCGTGAAAGTTCTCGAATCTCTTTTTTCTCAGCATGCAGACAACGGTGGCATTGTGTTGTTAACCACACACCAAGATATGTTTGCTGATAGCCCGAAACTAAGAAAAATAAAGTTGGGTGAGTAATATGATCTCTTCAATGACCACGATTATCCGACGCGAACTGCTTATCGCGTTTCGACGTCAAGCGGATATCTTTAACCCTTTGTGGTTCTTCATCATTGTTATAACTCTATTCCCTTTGAGTATCGGCCCTGAGCCAAACCTACTTGCGCGTATTGCTGCGGGTATTGTTTGGGTGGCCGCTTTGCTCTCTGCACTGCTCTCTTTAGAACGTCTTTTTCGCGACGATTTTCAAGATGGCGCGCTTGAGCAGATGATGCTGATGCCCATCCCGTTGCAGTTGGTAGTATTGTCCAAGGTCATAGCACACTGGTTGTTGACCGGGTTACCATTGATTTTAATCAGCCCATTATTGGCTGTTTTGTTGTCTTTAGATTTTGATACATGGCTCTCAGTTGTGTTGACCTTGCTGGTAGGAACACCCGCATTGAGTTTTATTGGTGCGATTGGTGTTGCGTTAACCGTTGGGTTACAGAAGGGCGGAGTCCTGTTAAGCCTGTTAATCTTGCCGCTTTACATCCCCATTTTGATTTTCGCGACGTCAGCGATTGACGCTGCGGCTTTGGGCGTTGCGTACAACGGCCAATTGGCGGTGCTTGGGGCAATGTTAATGGGTGCGATGACTATGACGCCTTTTGCGATCAGTGCCGCACTTAGAGTGAGTGTGAACTGATTGGGGTTCCGTTATCGTATAGCCAATGTGAACCAAATGTGACGATTGGACTCATAGAGTCAATAAAACTGAAAGCAAGACAAATAAAATTATTATAATTATAGCTTTAATAGCTGTAAGCAATATGAAGTAAGAGTGAGATTACAACATGTGGAAATGGCTCCATCCCTATGCCAAAGCAGAAACCTCTTATCAGCTTGCTGGTAAACTTTTGCCATGGTTTTCGATCCTAGCGCTATTGTGTCTATCCGTCGGTACCGTGTGGGGGCTTGCATTTGCGCCTTCTGATTACCAACAAGGCGATAGCTTCCGTATCATCTACATCCATGTACCGTCTGCAATCTGGTCTATGGGCGTTTACATGTCGATGGCGATTGCTGCCTTTATCGGTTTGGTATGGCAGGTAAGGCTATCAGACATGGCCGCACTGGCGATGGCACCGATTGGTGCTGTGTTTACCTTCATTGCGTTACTAACCGGCGCTGTTTGGGGTAAACCAATGTGGGGCGCCTGGTGGGTTTGGGATGCGCGTTTAACCTCAGAGCTGATTCTTCTATTCCTATACTTGGGTGTGATTGCACTACACCACGCTTTTGACGACCAAAAAACAGCAGCAAAAGCGGCAGGCATTTTGGCTATCGTTGGTGTCATCAACCTACCTATCATTCACTTTTCAGTAGAGTGGTGGAACACACTTCACCAAGGCGCGACGATCACTAAGTTCGACAAGCCTTCTATTTCAAGTGACATGTTATGGCCGCTTCTTCTTAACATCTTCGGCTTCGCCTTTTTCTTTGGTGCTGTGACTATGGTTCGTTTCCGTAACGAAATCATCAGTAAAGAAAGTCACCGTCCATGGGTTCGCAAGCTTGCGGCTGAAAAAGCGTAGTAGGGTAGGTAATTATGTATTTTGAATCTTTGAGTGATTTCTTTGCCATGGGAGGCTATGCCTCCTATGTATGGAGTGCATTTGGAATCACATTTCTCGCGATGATCATTTTACTGGTCGTAAGCGTTCGTCGTGGTAAGCAATTACTAAATGAAGTACAAGCTAAGATTGATCGTCAAGCTCGTATCGATGCAGCAAAAAATATGGAGAACACTCTATGAACCCAAGACGTAAAAAGAGGCTGGGCATTGTCTTAGCGATCTTTTTTGGTATCAGTGCGACTGTTGGATTGATGGTTTACGCACTTAACCAGAACATGGATCTGTTCTACACACCAACTGAGCTGGTCAACGGCAAAGATGGTAAAAAGCCTGAAGTTGGTCAACGCCTACGTATTGGTGGCATGGTCGTAGTCGGCTCTGTAAGCCGTGACAATGAATCACTACGTGTAAGCTTCGATTTGGCGGATGTAGGCCCTAAAGTAACAATTCTATACGATGGTATCCTTCCTGATCTTTTCCGTGAAGGCCAAGGTATTGTTGCTCAGGGTGTCCTTAAAAATGCAACGACAATCGAAGCGTTTGAGGTGTTGGCAAAGCACGATGAAGAGTATATGCCTTCTGAAGTTGCGGAAGCAATGAAGAAAACCCATGAGCCTTTGCAATACACGACTGAACAAAAAGAAGGAAATGCTCAATGATAGCCGAGATCGGCCATTTTGCGATGATCCTGTCCTTGGGACTTGCATTGCTGCTAAGCGTGCTCCCATTGTATGGAGCCGCTCGAAATAACACATTATTGATGAACAGCGCACGACCGTTGTCGTGGGGTATGTTCGGATTCTTAGCGATTTCGTTCTTTATCTTGTGTTACGCGTTTTACACAAATGATTTTACGATTCAATACGTAGCAAGTAACTCAAACAGCCAACTACCTTGGTACTACCGAATTACGGCGGTTTGGGGTGCGCACGAAGGTTCATTACTGCTTTGGGTTCTCATCCAAGCGGGTTGGACTGTAGCAGTAGCGACATTCAGTCGTGGTATGCCTCAAGAGTCTGTGGCTCGCGTTTTGGCTATCATGGGTCTGATTACTGTCGGCTTCTTGCTGTTCATTATCGTGACGTCTAACCCGTTCTTACGTACATTGCCTTTCTTCCCTGTAGATGGCCGCGACTTGAACCCACTACTGCAAGACCCGGGTTTGATTATTCACCCGCCAATGCTTTACATGGGTTATGTAGGTTTCTCGGTAGCGTTCTCTTTCGCCATCGCTTCTCTAATGAGTGGTCGTTTAGATACGGCATGGGCTCGTTGGTCTCGTCCTTGGACAATCGCAGCTTGGTTATTCCTAACAGTAGGTATCGCACTAGGCTCTTGGTGGGCTTACTACGAACTTGGCTGGGGTGGCTGGTGGTTCTGGGATCCAGTAGAAAACGCTTCATTCATGCCTTGGTTGGCTGGTACTGCGCTGATGCACTCACTAGCGGTAACAGAAAAGCGTGGCACATTTAAAGCTTGGACAGTATTGCTGGCTATCTCTGCATTCTCGCTAAGCTTACTAGGTACATTCTTAGTTCGTTCAGGCATCTTGGTATCGGTTCACGCGTTTGCGTCGGATCCTGCTCGCGGTATGTTTATCCTAGGTTTCCTAGTCTTCGTTATCGGTGGTTCACTGCTGTTGTTTGCTGTTAAAGGCGCATCGGTTCGTGTTCGTGGTAACTTCGATCTGGTTTCTCGTGAAAACGCACTGCTTGGCAACAACATCTTATTGATTGCAGCCCTAGTGGTTGTGTTAGTAGGTACGTTATTACCACTAGTTCACAAACAGTTAGGCTTGGGATCGGTATCTATCGGTGCACCATTCTTTGATATGTTGTTCTTCTGGTTAATGATTCCGTTCTCGTTCTTGCTTGGTATCGGTCCTCTGATCCGCTGGAAACGTGACAACCTGTCTAAGCTTGTTAAACCAATGCTGATTTCAGGTGCATTCTCACTGGGCTTGAGTGCGCTAATGGTTGCTCTATTGGCTGACCGCTTCAGTGGTACTGCGTTTGCTGGCTGGGTAATGGCATTCTGGATCATCTTCATGCACGGCTTTGAGCTGCATGAACGTGCGACTCACCGTCATACGTTTATGAAAGGTCTAACTAAGTTGCCTCGTAGTCACTGGGCGATGGTGTGTGGTCACATCGGTTTAGCCGTGACAGTGATTGGTATCGCGATGGTGCAAAACTACAGCATCGAACGTGATGTGCGTCTGGCGCCAGGTGAAAGCTACCAGCTTGAAGAATACAGCTTCCTGTTTACAGGGGTTCGTGACAAAGATGGTCCTAACTACGATGGTTACATTGCTGACTTTGAAATTACTAAAGAAGGCAAATACATCAACACGCTCCACGCTGAAAAACGTTTCTACACCACAGCTAAGTCTATGATGACAGAAGCAGCGATTGACCGTGGCGTAACGCGCGACCTTTACATTGCAATGGGTGAACGTTTAGACGACAACAAATCTTGGGCTGTACGTATCTACTACAAACCATTTGTACGTTGGATCTGGGCTGGTTCTTTGATCATGTCGATTGGTGGCGCTATTGCTATCAGTGACCGTCGTTACCGTTTCCGTAAGCCAACAAAAAAGTCGGCTGAAGAGCAGGAGGCTTAATTCGAATGAACAAGAAGATTTTATTCATTCCATTGATTGCGTTCATGGTTCTAGCTGGAATCTTTGCAACGCAATTAATGCGCAACCAGTCGGGTGATGACCCGACTAAGCTTGAATCAGTATTGATTGGTAAGCCTGTTCCTGAGTTCGGTCTAGAAGACTTAGAACAACCAGGTAAGTTTCATGATCAAGCGATCTTTAAAGGTGAGCCACTGCTTCTTAACGTGTGGGCGACTTGGTGTCCTACTTGTTATGCAGAGCACTCTTACCTGAACAAGCTTGCGGATCAAGGTGTTAAGATCATTGGTCTTAACTACAAAGATGATCGCAACAAAGCGGTTGGTTGGTTAAAAGAACTGGGTAACCCTTACTTAATCAGCCTGTTTGATGGCAATGGCATGCTAGGTCTTGACCTTGGCGTGTATGGCGCGCCTGAAACTTTCCTAATCGATGCTAACGGCGTGGTTCGCTACCGCCATGTTGGTGACGTGAACCCAACCAACTGGGCATCGACGCTTGAGCCGATGTATCAAGAGTTGCTGGAGGAATCGAAATGATTAGAAAGGCACTGATTGCTCTATTCGCTACGTTCGCAATTTCAGCGACAGTTTCTGCTGCGCCTATCGAGTTCCATGAATTTGAAACCGTGGATCAAGAACAGCAGTTTAAAGAGTTGAGTAATACGCTGCGTTGTCCTAAATGTCAGAACAACACGATTGGTGATTCGAATGCTGAGCTAGCGGTCGACTTACGCCAAAAAGTGTACGAGATGACAAAAGACGGCAAGTCGAAGCAAGATATCATTGATTACATGATTGCTCGCTACGGTAACTTTGTGACTTACAATCCACCACTGACACTAGCTACATCGATCCTTTGGATTGGTCCGTTTGCGGTGGTTGTGTTTGGATTTGGTTTGATTATTTTACGAAGCAGAAAGTCAAAATCAAAAGCAGCAGTAGAGTCAGATAAAGACTGGGATGCAGACAAAGAAGCTCGCTTAAAAGCGTTACTCGATGAAGAGAACGACGGAGATAAGAAGTAATGACTCTATTTTGGATTTCTACCATTATCCTTTCGCTAGCGGCAATTTTCTTAATTGTTCTGCCTTTCATTAACAAGAAGGCAAACAATGACGAGATGCTTCGCGACGAGTTGAATAAAGCGTTCTATAAAGACCGTCTTGTCGAGTTAGAAGTAGAAGCAGAGGAAGGTCTTGTTGATAACCAACAAGAACTGATCGCTGATTTGAAACAGTCTCTGCTTGATGATGTTCCTGCACAAGAAGAGATGAAGAAAACTCAAATCTCTACGCTTGGTGTGGTTGTACCGTCGATCATTCTTGTCGTGGCTGTGACTTATGGTATGTACTTTAAGTTCGGTGCGTTGGACAAAGTTCAACACTGGCAAGAAGTGAGCTCGAACCTTCCTGAATTGTCTAAAAAGCTAATGTCATCGGAAGGTGGTGCACTAACGGATGATGAGTTGGAAGATTTGACTCTAGCGCTTCGTACTCGTCTGCATTACCAACCAAAAGATTCAACAGGTTGGTTGCTACTCGGTCGTATTGCACTGGCTAACCGCGACGCTGAAACAGCAAAAGATTCTATGGAACGAGCTTACAAGCTTGAACCTAAGAATGAAGATGTTCAGTTAGGTTTCGCACAAGCACTGATGCTTTCTCCTGATGAAGCTGATCAAAACCAAGCTCGTTTGATTTTGAGCCGTTTGATTCAAAACGATTACGTTGACCTTCGTGTGTTCTCTCTGCTTGCGTTTGATGCGTTTGAGCGTCAAGACTACCCAGGTGCTGTGAAGTACTGGAGCATCATGCAACAGATGATTGGTCCACAAGACAGTCGCTATGAAATGCTTTCTCGCAGTATTGAAAGTACTCAGAAGAAAATGGGTGATACTATGGGTGTCGACCAAGGCAAGACTGTTGCTGTAACGCTCGATCTATCTGCAGACGTGAATGCTGACCCTAACTCAGTGTTAATTGTGTCAGTACACAGAGCGGATGGTTCTCCAATGCCTATCGCAGCCGCTCGTTACCCACTAGGGACTTTCCCTCGTACTGTTGTGCTAGATGACGGCAACAGCATGCTGGAAGGACAAGAGCTGTCTAGCCTTGAAACTCTGATGGTTAGAGCTAGGCTTGATACAGACGGCAACGTTTCAACTCGCGAAGGTGATTGGTACGGTGAAAGTGAAGTGGTTGAATTGGGCGATCCAGTCACCATTGATATCAATAAGCAATATTAATCATCATTTTGCATAGGTGTTAGCTATTCCGATTTTCAGATAAACGGTATAGACTTAGCCAAACAATTGAGGCCAGCGATTGCTGGCCTTTTTTATTATTTGAATTCCTTATGGAAAAGGTGATATGTCTGTCAGTGTTTTAAGACTCTCGAGTTTACTTTTTATCGCAAGCTTAACGGTTGGGTGTTCAAGTGCGCCGGACGAAAGTGTTAACGATGATAACCTCGAAACCTCTGAATACGTCGAAGAGTTCCACCCGAATGATCCTTTTGAAGGCTTCAACCGAGCGATGTGGGATATCAACTACGAATATCTAGATCCTTATTTAGTTCGCCCTGTTTCCCTCGCTTATGTTGACTACACCCCTGTGCCAGTACGTTCTGGTATCTCCAATTTTCTAGCCAACTTAGACGAACCATCAAGCATGGTGAATAACCTCATTATGGGCAATGGTGAAAAAGCACTCGACCATTTCAATCGTTTTTGGATTAACTCAACGATTGGTTTGTTAGGCTTGATCGATATTGCCAGCGAAGCTGGGATCACAAAATACGATGATAAGTCGTTCTCTGATGCGATTGGTCATTACGGGGTAGGGAATGGTCCGTACTTCATGGTACCGGGTTATGGCCCAGTAACAACGCGCGAAGTGACTGAAACCGTTGATGGTATGTATGTGCCTCTGTCTTTCTTGAACTTCTGGGCTAGCTTAGGAAAGTGGGCATTCGAAGGCATGGAAACACGTGCTCAGTTAGTGTCACAAGAGGCGCTCTTGGATAACTCTCCTGATCCATATGCATTAACGCGTGATGTTTACATTCAACGTCGTGATTTCAAAGCCGAGATTGAACCTGAAGAGGTCGACCTTGAAGAAGAAGATTTGATCGATGGTTATCTAGAAGATTACTAGAAACACGATTTAGAAAACCGATAAAAGAAAGGCTCGATGTTGATGCAACATCGAGCCTTTTTAATATTTTCTACTTTTAGGGCGGTAGATTAGAAGCGGTAGTTCGCTTGGATACCCACTAACCAGATGCTACCAGTCACTTCACCTTCGAAGTCACCACCAAATAAACTCGCTGCAGCATCGGTTTCATGCATTTTAGCGTCTTTCGCTAGAATGTAGGTGAAGCCTGCGTCTAGTGTAAGTTGTTCAGACCATTGGTAGCCCGCACCAATACTTAACCAAGTACGGTCTGTTTCTGGAATCGTAGCAGTACGGTGCTCTTCACTTACTGCGGAAGTGTCGTAAGCAATACCAGAACGTAGAGCCAGCTTAGGTGTCATTTGGTAAGTGGTGCCAACTGCAAAGCGGTAGTTATCTTCCCAGTTTTCATTTTTGATTAACTCAGTATTGCTGCGATCTGACAGGTTCGCTTCAAGCTTGTCAAAGCTACTCCAATCCGTCCAGTTAATGCTCGCGTGAATCGCAACTTTATCAGTCAGTTGGTGAAATGATGCAATTTCAGCAGTTGCTGGAAGAGTTAAATCCATAGAACCATCGGTTTTGATATCATGCTTAGCAGGGTTAAATAGGTTGAAACCAGCGCCTGTTGCGTATCCTTCGAGAGTAAGATTTACTTCCGATTTATAGGCAAAACCTACGCGGTGACTTTCATTGATCTGCCATGCGGTACCAATTTGCCAGCCCCAAGCGGTATCATCACCTTCCATATATTTTAATGTATCGCCTGCGTCTACGATTCCAAATGCAGGGGCTGTAGCCGTTGCTCCAATACTACCTTCTGCCATGATGTAGCGAATACCACCACCAATTGATACATTTTCAAGTATTTGGTATGCAGCATTTAAGTTGAATTCCATGCTGATTACGCTTGCTTCATTGCCGTGGTTTGCACCAGCAAAGTCAGTACCTAGGTCGGTTTCCATACCATAGTTGGTGCCTGCAGCGAAGCCCAATGCGAACTTGTCGTTGTACTTATGAGAAACATAAAAACTTGGAATCACAGCACTGTGGGCGAAATCTTTGCTACTTGCTGGAGTATTTCCGCCAGAGGTACCGTCGATATCAATGTTCGGGTCAACATAGATTGCACCAACAGAAACTTGAGTGCCTTCTAGGTAAGTCAGCATGGCAGGGTTGCGCCATTGTGCGTCTGCGCCGTCTGCCATTGCAGCTTCACCCGCGTATGCGCGGCCAAGACCGGTCGCTGAGTATTCTGCTAGTTGAAAACCTGCCGCGTGAGTCACTGTAGAAGTCGAAAGTAGTCCAACTGCCACTGCAGTAGATAGAAGAGTCTTATTCATTTTCATGTTCGCTGAATCATAAGTATTTAGTGGCGTGATTCTACTTTTAGAGTCATTACTTTAAAAATGAAATTCGAATAAAACAGTGTTTTAGGGATTTAATGAGTAAATGTGTTTAATTATTAGAGAAATAATCTAAATGTTTCGGCTGTGTTGCTAAATTTGAGCGTACACTTGTAGTCATATATTGACCTTGCAGGCTACAGCTGTAAGCTTAAATTGATGTAGGTCAGTGGTTTAGGTAATAAAAAAGGGTCGCATTATGCGACCCTTTGGGATTGTTAACTTCGATTATATTAGAAGCTGCGGCTGTACTGTAGACCCATTAGGATTGCATCTGCACGAGTTGTTGCTGAAATTGACGAAACAACAGAAGTTGATTCATTAACTTTAACATCGTCGCCCATTAAGTATGTGAAACCAAAGTCTACGTTTGACGCTTCGTTGATGTGGTATGTGAAACCAGCTGAGAACCATTGGCGATCTGAATCTGGCACTGAAACTGAAGTTACTTCATCTTGTGCGCTAGTGTCATACATGTAGCCGGCACGAAGTGTCCAATCACGATTCATGTAATATGTACCACCTAGAGAGTAGTGCATACCATTTTGCCATTCGTAATTATTTAGAACACCCGCTTTTTCTGCTTCTAGCTTGTCAAATGAGCTCCAACCAATCCATTGTACTGAATAGTGAACCGCGAATTTAGTATCTTCGATTTTGTGAAAGCCAGAGAACTCAACAATATCAGGTAGAGGCATATAAAGAGTATCATCTTTATATTCAGTGCCTTGGTAACTGATATCTCCTTCAGCTTCAAGTTTCGGAGAGTAGTGATAAGCCAAACCAAAACGGTTGTTTTCATTCAATTCGAAAACAGTACCAAGGTTAAAGCCTAAAGCCCAGCCATCGGCTTCAGCGTCAAGGACCGTTTGCCCTGGTTGTGGTAAAGGAAGCGGGATCCCGCCTGTGCCTGACTCTGAGCTCATTGTTCGTTTTAGCTCGCCTTTACCGTAAATAAGGTCAAGGCCTGCACCAAAGCTCCACTGTTTGTTTAGACGGTATGAACCAGCTAAACCAAAGTTAACACTTTTTACATCTGTTAGGCCGCCGTATTCACCACCCACATAGCTATCGCTGAATTCAGTTTTTGTACCGAAGTTAGAATAAGCATTTACACCCCATGCAAATTTATCATTTACTGGAACGATTAGATGAATGTTTGGTGCAATCGAAGTATCGCCAGCATCGTCATAGTCAGCATTGCTAGAATTACCGCCCATGAAGCCAGTATAAGTAGCATCTTTAACTTCAATCATAGAAGTGATGCTTTCAAAACCAAGAGATAGTTCAGTTTTGTCAAACAGTGCCATTGCCGCAGGGTTACGTGCCATTACTGACGCGTTATCTGCGATTACTGCATCACCAGCGAAAGCACGGCCGATACCGGTAGCTGATTGTGCGTTAAGTTGGAAACCTGCTGCCATCGCTTGCGAAGACGCCAGTGTAATTGTTACTGCTAAAAGAGACTTTTTAAACAGACGCGTGTTGTTGGTAGTCATTCATTTATTCCTTTATATATCCGCCTCTACAGGGCGATTAATTTGAGCAATTGCTCAATGGTGGCTGATCCTATTCGCAAGTATACGATATACAAATCCGACCATTGGGAATTTTGAGTGGAAAATTATGGAAATGACGCCTATCTGGCACGAAAATGGTGTGAAATGCTATTTTTTAGAGTTTTAACTCTAGAGGTATTGGTGGTGTGAATGGTTTTGTGGTTTATTTATAAATAAAGCCCAGCAATATCAGTAATATAATTGCTGGGCCTTTTGTGACGGGGCTTTAAGAGCGAATTAGCTCATTGGTTTGATCATTTTTGTCAGCTTTTCGGCGATTTTGGAAACATCCTCACCATTTTCACCCACAAGGATTAAGCTGCTGCCATCTACGGGTGTTACCGAGCCGGACATGCCTTTTTCATCAAAATCGATAGGTTTGTCTGTTGGAATACCGGTTAAAAACAGTGTTACTTTGCCTTTTGCGCCTTGGAAGACCATATGTACTGCGTTGGATTTACCAAAGCCACAGTGGTTTAGGTAATAAACATGGTAAGGGAAAGCGTCATCAAACTGAAAAGCAAATGGGTTCATTTTTGCGTTGATCTGCTGCGATGTAACCTGTTCATCGATGCTACTAACAAAGCTCTTCTCATCAACAACATGCTTCATCGCTGTATCAACTAAACTAGCTTGCGCAGGTGAAACGAATGCATTTCCCCAATTCACTTGGCCAACTAATAAACCTGCAACGAATGCTACTGAGGCGGCCATTGCCATTGCTCGTCTCGCAAACGTTGGCCTTACTACTTTGCTTTCTTCGCTTGAGGTCTGATTGAACAGAATACGATCAGCAAGATCGTCTGGCACATCCACATTCATCGCAGAGTGGATCTGTTTATCAAGCGCTAGTACATCGTCTAAGAAGTTACTATTGGCTTCGCTATTCGCGGTCGCATCAACAATATCTTGTGTACGTTGTTTAGGTTCCGACAATACACGACGACGAAATTCCAAATCATCCATTATGTTGCCCCCTCTCTGCCTCTTCTGTATCCAACAGCTCTTTCAACTGATTTCGAGCTCTGAATAAACGTGTCATCACCGTGTTTTTGTTGAGATCGAGAATATCGGCAATCTCATCACCACTAAAACCACCAATCACTTGCAAGAAGAGAGGTTCACGGTAATCAATTTCAAGTTTCATGATCTGGGCTTGCAACCACTGATGCTGATGGTGCGGGTCATCACTGACACTAGCATCGTTACCGTGATCGTCGATATCAACCAGATCAAACTGTTTGCGTTCAAAACGTCGAGCGTTCTCGCGTCTCAAGATGGTAATCAGCCAAGATTTGGCGGCTTTTTCATCTTGAAGGCTATCGAGTGACTTCCATGCACGAAGGCAAGTTTCTTGAACTAAGTCTTCGGCAATGCTTTTGTCTTTGCATAACCAATAGGCGTAGCGAAAGAGGTCACGATGATAGGCGCGCACAAGTGCTTCGTATTTTCTTTGTTTGTCCATATCAGAGTTGACCGGACGCTTGGCTGTTTTCTTTCCAAACATTTTTATTATTGACACACGAGCCTCCATAATTGCTCTGCGTATAGCTGTCCTCTATACGTTGTGCTTCGTTTTTATATTTTTAGAGCTAACGATCGGCAGGAAATCGTAAAATCACATTAAAATTGATCTACTTCAAAATCTAAGGCCTCGAACTCGTTATAGTACACCTTGTCGTCTAGTTAGTCATTCGTGGCTAGCATGTTGAGCAAGACGACACTTCCTTTTGAAGGCTGACTTTACTTTCTCCTAATCAGGAAACTGATTATTTCAATTGGCGCTAAGTTAATTGCTTTATATACATTCCGACCACACAGCTTTGTGTGGTTTTTTTTTGCCTCAAGAAAACCATTCCCTACACAGCGATAACAGTCTTTGCTTACAATAGTTTAGTCTCTTACGGCAACCTTTCCCCCAAAAAGGTTCGCCTGAATGCGCAGTTATATTTTCAAACAGTGAGATACTCGTATCACGTTTATTTAAACGCTCGTTTGATTTAATTAACAACTTCTTTACAATGCTTCAGGTCAGACCTCTTAACTTTAAGGAGAAACCATGGGCAAACAGGAAGTCAAAACGCGTTCTGGAGAACGTGTTGCCGTTGTCGCTGGATTACGAACCCCATTCGCTCGTCAGAGCACAGAATTTAGCCAAGTGCCTGCGGTCGACTTAGGCAAAATGGTTGTGAGTGAAATGCTTGCAAGAACGGATGTCGATCCTGCGCTTATCGAACAAGTTGTGTTCGGCCAAGTAGTGCAAATGCCAGAAGCGCCGAACATTGCGCGTGAAATCGTGTTGGGCACAGGCATGAACATCAATACCGATGCCTACAGTGTCACACGAGCATGTGCGACCAGCTTCCAAGCGGCAGTTAACGTGACCGAAAGCATTATGGCTGGCACGATTGATGTCGGTATTGCAGGCGGTGCGGACTCTTCTTCTGTATTGCCTATCGGTGTTTCGAAAAAGTTAGCGGCAAATCTATTAGCGCTGAGTAAAACGAAAACTATGGGTCAAAAGCTGAAGATTCTTAAAACGCTTTCCGTAAAAGATTTGATGCCAGTACCACCTGCAGTTGCAGAGTACTCGACCGGTTTATCCATGGGACAAACGGCTGAGCAAATGGCTAAGACGCATGGTATTACTCGCGAAGCTCAAGACGCACTTGCTCACCGTTCTCACTCTTTGGCTTCTCAGGCATGGAAAGAAGGCAAGATTAAAGACGAAGTGATGACTGCATTCCCGGCGCCTTACAAAAAGTATCTAGCGGAAGACAACAACATTCGCCACGACTCAACGGTTGAAGGATACGCCAAGCTGCGTCCTGCTTTTGATAGAAAGTACGGCAGTGTAACGGCAGCCAATGCTACGCCTCTTACCGATGGCGGTGCAGCAGTGATGTTGATGCGCGAAGGTAAAGCGAAAGAACTAGGCTTAGAAGTGCTTGGTTATATTCGTGGTTATGCGTTCTCAGCGATTGGTGTTGAAACAGATATGCTGATGGGCCCGACTTACGCGACCTCACAAGTATTAAAGAACACCGGTTTAGAGTTGTCAGACCTAACACTGATCGAAATGCACGAAGCATTCGCTGCCCAAGTTTTGGCTAACGTGAAAATGTTCGCAAGCGATGAGTTTGCACAGAAGAATCTTGGCCGCGATAAAGCGATCGGTGAGATTGATATGGAGAAGTTCAACGTGCTGGGTAGCTCGATTGCTTACGGACATCCGTTTGCAGCGACTGGCGCACGCATGATGACTCAAACATTACGTGAACTGAAACGTCGCGGTGGCGGCTTGGCACTGAACACAGCGTGTGCGGCTGGTGGTTTAGGTGCAGCAATGATCTTGGAGGTAGAATAATGTCTACGACTCTTGATGCAACAACAGAAAAAGAAACAGTCGCTCAACCAGATTCAACCTCTGCGACTGAATCAACCAAAAAGAAAGCGACAGCATTTACTCTCAATATCGATGAGCAAGATATTGCTTGGTTAGCGATTGATGTACCAAACGAGAAAATGAACACGCTGCAAGCGGCTTTTGCTGAAGAAATGAAAGCCATCTTCGAGCAACTCAAAGAAAAGCAAAGCCGAGTTAAGGGCCTAATCGTTCATTCTCTTAAGCCAGATAACTTTATCGCTGGTGCTGATGTAAGAATGCTTGATGCGTGTAAAACGGCTGACGAAGCACAGTCTCTGGCTCGCCAAGGGCAGGAGATGTTCCAAACTCTGTCTGAACTGCCGTACCCAGTGGTCGCAGCGATTCACGGACCATGTTTAGGTGGTGGTTTAGAGCTTGCACTGGCGTGTGATTACCGCGTATGTACCGATTCAGATAAGACTCGCCTTGGTCTGCCAGAAGTACAACTAGGCTTATTGCCGGGTTCTGGCGGTACACAGCGTCTACCTCGCCTTATCGGTTTGTTACCATCTCTTGACCTAATCCTAACGGGCAAGCAACTGCGAGCTAAGAAAGCGAAATCGCTTGGTGTTGTGGATGCTTGCGTGCCTGAAACTATCCTGCTTGAAGTCGCTAAGAGCTTTGTTGAAAAGAATACGGGCAGTAAAAAAGGTAAGCGTCTTGCGTCGAAAAGCCAAGCGTCGACCAAAGAAAAGCTGATTTCACGTAACGGCCTTGGTCGTAAAGTGATTTTTGAACAAGCTTCTAAGAAGACTAATCAGAAAACACGCGGCAATTACCCAGCAGCGGATGCGATTCTAGATGTCATTCGTTATGGCCTTGAGAACGGCTTTGACAAAGGTCTTCAGTATGAAGCGAAGCGTTTCTCTGAACTGGTTATGACTTCAGAATCTAAAGCCCTTCGTTCTATTTTCTTTGCGACTACGGAAATGAAAAAAGAGCACGGCGCAGACGCAGAACCCAAAGCGGTTAAGCGTGTTGGTGTGCTTGGCGGTGGTCTTATGGGCGCAGGTATCAGTCATGTCAGCGTTGCTAAGGCGAAAGTACCTGTGCGCATTAAAGACGTATCAAATGAAGGTGTACTGAACGCGCTTAACTACAACTTTAAGTTATTCGATAAGCAGCGTAAGCGTCGCATCCTGAGCCGAGCGGGTCTTGAAAGTAAGATGCTTCAACTGTCTGGTGGTATCGACTTTACCAGTTTTAATCACACCGATGTGGTGATTGAAGCGGTATTTGAAGACCTCGACCTTAAGCAGTCAATGGTTGCGGATATCGAAGCTAATGCCAAGCCAGAGACTATTTTCGCGACGAATACGTCTTCACTGCCAATCCATAAAATTGCAGAGAAGGCACAGCGACCAGAAAACGTGGTCGGTCTTCACTACTTCAGCCCTGCAGAAAAAATGCCGTTGGTTGAGGTTATCCCCCATGAAACAACCTCTGAAGAGACGATTTCTACGGTTGTCGCATTAGCGAAGAAGCAAGGCAAAACACCGATTGTTGTCAAAGACACAGCTGGTTTTTATGTGAACCGTATTCTTGCTCCGTACATGAACGAAGCAGCGCATTTACTGCTAGCGAACGAGCCGATTGAAAAGCTCGACAGCACGTTATTGGACTTCGGTTTCCCGGTTGGCCCTATCACATTGCTAGATGAGGTGGGTGTTGATATCGGAGCTAAGATCATTCCTATTTTAGTGAATGAGCTTGGCGATCGTTTCCAAGGACCTGATGTGTTCGACATTCTGTTGAATGACAACCGTAAAGGCCGTAAGAGTGGCAAAGGTTTCTACACTTACAAAGGGAAGAAGAAGGAAGTCGATAAGTCAGTTTACAAGCTGCTTAAGCTGCAACCAGATCCTAAGTTGAGCGATAACGATATCGCGATGCGCTGTGTGTTACCTATGCTAAACGAAGCGGTTCGTTGTTTGGATGACGGTATTATCCGCAGCCCTCGTGATGGTGATATCGGTGCGATTTTCGGTATCGGCTTCCCTCCATTCCTAGGTGGTCCGTTCCGCTACATGGATCAAATCGGTATTAAGTCATTGGTTGAGATGATGAACGATTTCGCTAAGAAGTACGGTGATCGTTTTGCGCCATGTGATGGCCTACTGACACGTGCTGGTTTGGGTGAGTCTTTCTACAAGTAACTCTCTAATTCATTGATTAAGAAGCCCGCATCAAGCGATTGATGCGGGCTTTATTTTTATGGAGACATGCTAGAGATATGAGATTCCCGACTCAGTCGTTCCTCCTTCTCGGGAATGATGATTGAGAGATAAAAAGTAAGTTATTGCGTTGATTAGAAAGGTGGTCAAACACACGTCAATCAAAACTACCGTCATCTCCTAAAGCGACGAAGGAACGTAATAGGAGATCTGCTTTTGGACTGCATCCAATAAAAAAGGTTGATGCTTTCACATCAACCTTATGATTTTCATTCCAGCTTTATCAGCCTAGCTCAGTATCTTTCGGGCGTAACTGAAACTCATCAATAGAGCCAATTTCAACACCTGCTGACAGCTTCTCTTCCTCATTATGAGCATTACCGTGAGCATGCATAATCAGGCGATTTGCCGTGCGTGGTTTTAGCTGGCTAACCACAAAACGCATCATGTCTGAGCGAGTTAACCCCTTAAGGTCTTCCAATACGCGCTCTCTCTGGTTGAATTCAACATCCTTATTGCCTATCGCAACCCATAAGCGCTGAGCTCGCCCTCGCAAAGTCGTATCTGGTGCCGAAATCTGATTCCAGAGACCGCGCTTACTGCTGTGCCATTGATAGTCGTTAAGCTCCAACAGCACCATGTAAAAGGCATTGAGGAACTCATCTATTGAAGCTAACAAGTCAGCAGGGGCGGCATTCGGTGATTGCACATACAACACAATACCAGGGTGTCGGTTGAGCGGCATATTGCCAGTACCGACCATGTAACCTAGCTGCTGCTTGGTTCGTATCTCATGGAAGAAAGTGGCCGACATCAAATGGTTTGCCAATGAATACAGCGCGATATTTTTAGGTGAAATATCAGGGCATTGGTAATAAACCACAATTGCTGAATCATCTTGGTTACACACCACTTCACGTTGGAAGCTGCCGTTTTCACCGAGCATGATGAGCGGACGCAGTGATTCTTCGTAAGCCTGATCTTGAACACGCAGTGCATCTTTTAGCGTTTCAGCCATCTTGTGTGCATCGGCTTTTTTCCAGTCGCCATACACAAACATCTCAACATGAAGTTCCGCCAAGATTGCTTGAACAAAAGAGGAGAGCTCATCGACCTCTATCGTTTCTAGGGCTTCAATTAACACGGAATAAGGCGGGTTATTTGGTTGAAGTATCCCAGTCATTGCATTAAACAACTGCGAAATAGGGCGATCTTGCGACGCGTTGTTCCAGTTTCTGAGCAATTGATGCTTGATGGTTTCGAAGCGTGTTGGACTAAAGTCGCGTGCTTGGAAACGTTCAAGAATCATATTGAGCAGTTGTGGCTGTTTCTCGCTAAACCCGGACAGAGTGAGCGTTACACCGCCCTGATGGGTGTACATGTTGTAGCCCATTCCGGCGATTTCAGCCTGATACGTATCTTTTTCGAGTGAGTCTAAGAACATCTCTACGCACAAGCGTGTTTTAACGATATTTCTTGGGCTAGCAACTGAGTGCGGGCTATCGATAGCGACATACACCACACCTTTAGGAACTCGAAATTGATGGTCTTGCAGGTGCCACAGCTTAAAGCCGTCGAGCTCTTCTAACAGTTGTGGGAACTTAGCGTCACCTTCCAGTTCAGTCGGGTCTAGATCGTAGCAAATAAACGGGTTTTTGCTTGGGAGTTCAAACTGCCAACCGGGGTTAATGCACGTAAAGCATTGAACTTGTTCAGCGCTAAAAGGTGTGACCGAGTAGGGAGTAAAGTACCACTTCGCTTCCCTGTCATACTCGAATCCCTGAGCAACAATGGTCGCTCGCATGTTGTCTACGGTTAAGTAAGGCAGCAAAGAACGCTGTAATTCGTCATCGAAATGCGACATTTTGTAATCGCCATACACCACATCTTGCTCTTGGTAGTGCTGCATGTTGATGACGAGGTGGCTGACGACATCAAGCGGTCTTGCTGGCTCTTGAAAGCGGAAAGCAGACTCTAAAACGGCGCGTTTTTCTAGGTAGCGCCACTCTTCTATGCCTTGTTGTTCGACTAACTTGATGTACTGAAATATCGCTTGGATGATGTTATCGGTTTTGGTTAAACCTTCTATGGTCAATGAGCAACTGACTGTGAAATCACGGTAGTTACTGCCACTCGCGCCACCACCTGCAGAGAGAGATGTTATCCAGCCTTTCTCTTTGAGTTGCATCATCAAACTGCCTTCACCTTCGTAACCTAAAAGGTGGGCAAAGAACGACAAAGGCTTAACGCCGTAGTGTTCGTCCATGCTTGGCATCGGGAAGGTTAAGATCAGTTTGCGCACTTCTTTAATCGGCTCAACGCGGACTTGTACACCCGTACTTAACTCGCCGACAATCGGAACTTCAACCTTTTTGCCTTGTAGGTTGTGATTGGTGATTGAGCTAAAGCGATCCTCAACCCAGCTTTGCATCTCATCTAACGACTGATTGCCAGACAGTGTCAGTGTCATCAAGTCAGCAGAGTATTGTTGCTGGTGGAAAGCCAAGATCTCTTGTCGAATCGTCTCGCCGTTTCTGTCACCCAACGTATCGATATTACCGACAGAAAACTTCGAGAATGGGTGATTGTGATTCACCAGTTCTTTGGTAACTTGGTACAAGCGTCGTGAGTCGTCGTTGAGTTTCATCTTGTATTCGGAGTCAACGGCTTGGCGTTCTTTGTCTAACGCTTCTTCGTTGAAAAGGGGAGCGGTAAAAAATTGGCTGAAGCGATCGAGTGCGGTTTCAAAGGCATTCAATTCAACATCAAAAAAGAAGCAGGTGTGCTCTGTTCCTGTCCAAGCGTTGTTGCTACCGCCATGCTGGCTGATAAAACTTTGGAACTCTCCGACCTTTGGATACTTTTCAGTTCCCAAAAATAGCATATGCTCTAAGTAGTGAGCTAAACCCTCTCGGTCTGTAGGGTCATCAAAATGCCCCACATTGACGGCTAATGCGGCTGCTGCTTTTTGAGCATTTTGATCCTGAACTAACAGTACACGTAACCCGTTATTTAAGGTTATGTAGCGGTATTGATGTTCATCATTTGGGCTTAAGTGCACAGGAGCATCTCCAGAGAAGGTGGTTTTTAAATTATGTACCCGATGATTCGGCGTGCAAACCTTGTGATCATATTTTGGGATATGAAGTGCTTTTTGGCGATTTCTAAATCACTTTTATCGATTTTTATCAGTAATTTATTTTCTTTTAACAAGATTGTTAAGAAAGTCGAACTCTTTGGCAAGTGACTTGATATAATTATTTATATTGACTGCGGTTTCTCTGGATTGAGAGCCAAACCTAAGTAGCGTTTCGCTGATATATGGGATATATCGACTTTCGACATGTTACGAAGACAGGATTGAACATGAAAATATTCATTATGCGCCACGGTGAAGCAGAACATTTTGCCAACTCGGATGCAGAAAGAGCGTTGACCAAGCGCGGGAAAATGGCTTCTCTTGCCGTGGCACAAGCTGCAAATGAGCAGGGGATTAGTCAATTCGATAAAGTGCTGGTGAGCCCATATTTAAGGGCACAAGAAACGTGGTTAGAGATCTCTCAGGCGTTTTCTGGAAAGAAAGTAGAAACCTGTGATGATATTACGCCTTATGGAATGTCCGACGATGTGTTTGATTTGACCTTAGCAATGGCTGAAGTAGAAAAACTAGAGACCATTTTATTTGTTTCTCATTTACCTCTAGTTGGCTACCTAACTGCAGAGTTTGCAACAGGCATGGCGCCGCCTATGTTTCCCACTTCGGGCCTAGCGTGTATCGACTTCAACCTTGAGACACAAAAAGGTGAGTTGCTTTGGAACATCAATCCATAAGCTCGTTGAGCTCTGTTTGATGACAAAGTTGCAGACAATTAGAAAGGGCATCTCAATATGATTGGGATGCCCTTTGTTGTTTTTTGGTGAGAGAGAGTTTGTTAACCAGAATTACTTCTCAGGAACCGAAAGCAAGACTAACAGCGCGCCATTGCCGCCAAACTCTAACGGTGCTTGGTGGAAAGCCATCACGTCTGGGTGCTGTGCTAACCACAAAGGCACCTTCTGTTTAAGGATGTGTTTACCGATACCGTGTTGAACACAGGCACACGCCACGCTCTCTTTCACGCAGTGCGCAATCATCGCGCCAAGCTCACGTTTGGCTTCTTGTTGAGTCATACCATGCATATCGAGATACACGTCAGGCACGTAGACACCACGACGGAGGCGCTTGACCTCATATTTAGAGACATCATCACGCGCATAACGCGTCGGACCGTCTTCGCTAAGATGCGGAATGAACTCATCCGAGAAATAAAACTCGCTATCACTGGCTTGTCTTGCCGTTCGAGTAATTTCTTTTTGCTTGGCATTTCTTTTTGGCTGCTGGACTATGGTATCCTGTTGCAACTTTTTAACGCCCTTTACTGCATCGTTGAACAGGGCGAAATCGTCATCGAAGTCGGTGTCTTTTTTGCTCATCAGGTTATGAATTCTAATTAGAAACGTAATTAGCAGTATTGTAGCGCTTTTCGGAGACAATTTTGGATAAGATTTTTGTAGAAGAAGCGGTATCAGAACTACACACGCTTCAAGATGTGATTCGTTGGACTGTTAGCCGCTTTAACGCAGCGGGCCTATTTTATGGTCACGGCACTGATAACGCGTGGGATGAGGCAGTACAACTTATCTTACCTACTCTTTATCTGCCGATTGATGTTCCTTCGCATGTGATGAACTCTCGTCTAACGAGCAGCGAACGTCTACGTATTGTTGAGCGCGTAATCAAGCGTATTAATGATCGTACACCAACGGCTTACCTAACCAACAAAGCTTGGTTCTGTGGTCTTGAGTTCTTCGTTGATGAGCGCGTTCTTGTGCCTCGTTCTCCAATTGGTGAGCTGATCGAAGCTCAATTCCAACCTTGGTTAACTGAAGAGCCAACTCGCATCATGGATATGTGTACGGGTAGTGGTTGTATCGCTATTGCTTGTGCTCACGCATTCCCAGACGCTGAAGTAGATGCGATTGATATCTCTACTGACGCATTGCAAGTTGCAGAGCAGAACGTTCAAGATCACGGCATGGAGCAGCAAGTGTTCCCAATCCGTTCAGATCTTTTCCGTGATTTGCCAAAAGAGAAATACAACCTGATCGTATCTAACCCACCTTACGTGGACGAAGAAGATATGAACAGCCTGCCAGATGAGTTTACTCACGAGCCAGAACTTGGCCTAGCAGCGGGTACAGACGGTCTGAAATTGGTTCGTCGCATCTTAGCTAATGCACCAGACTACCTAACTGACGACGGTATTCTTATCTGTGAAGTTGGTAACTCAATGGTTCATATGATGGATCAGTACCCAGAGATTCCATTCACTTGGATTGAATTCTCTAACGGTGGTCATGGCGTATTCATGATCACTCGTGAGCAGCTTGTTGCTTGCGCTGATGAGTTCTCTATCTACAAAGACTAGGTTTCAATTATTAGGTTAGTGCCCCTATCTTAGGGCTGTAAGCTTAGAACCTGACATCTAGTAAGACGTTCGATTTGAAACGTTTTTATTTAAACGCCATGCAGCAATGCATGGCGTTTTTTATTGCCTAGATTAAAGATGTTTGCATTTATATCGACGACGTTAAGCGCAATATTTAGTTGTATGAGGGCTTATTACATATTGGTGTTTAATATTTAGTCGTTTTAGTGAGTTAAGGAGGATTCACGATGAGCTTTGATACATGGATTTATTATTTATTAGCGGTGCTAATTTTAACGGCATCACCAGGCCCAAGTTC
>NZ_JBFRTQ010000014.1:0-13056 GCF_041474195.1 Vibrio sp. 10N.222.52.C3
TCTTTCGGTGGTAACAAACTCATTAATGGCACTTACGGAACTCAGTCATTCCAAATCGGTGCGGACAACGGTGAAGCGGTAATGCTTCAACTGAAAGACATGCGCTCTGATAACGCTCAGATGGGTGGTAAGAGCTACCAAACTGAGAACGCGAAAGATAAAGATTGGAACGTTCAAGCGGGCTCTAACGACCTAAAACTGTCGTTCACTGACAACTTCGGCCAAGCACAAGAAATCGACATCAGCGCAAAAGCGGGTGATGACATCGAAGAGCTAGCGACTTACATCAACGGTCAACAAGATTCTGTTAAAGCGTCTGTTACTGAAGACGGCAAGCTACAAATGTTCACAGGCAACAACAAAGTGAGCGGCGATGTGTCTTTCTCTGGCGGTCTTGCGGGCGAGCTAGGTATTCAAGCAGCTAAAGACGTAACGGTTGATACTATCGACGTAACATCTGTTGGCGGCGCACAAGAGTCTGTAGCAGTAATCGATGCGGCCCTTAAGTATGTAGACAGTCACCGTGCTGAGCTAGGTGCTTTCCAAAACCGTTTCGACCACGCTATCAGCAACTTAGACAACATTAACGAGAACGTTAACGCATCTAAGAGCCGTATTAAAGATACCGACTTCGCGAAAGAAACGACTCAGATGACTAAGTCTCAGATCCTTTCTCAAGCTTCAAGCTCGATTCTTGCTCAAGCGAAGCAAGCACCGAACTCGGCACTTAGCCTACTAGGTTAATCGATTGAAAAGCCACGTTGACCGATAGTGTTGACGTTAGGCTTCCACAAATTAGCTCGTGGTGAGAGATGAGCGCTAAACAGACCCAGCTTCGGCTGGGTTTTTTATTGCCTGAAATTTGGAGAAGAGAGGGGAGTTGTGGTGTTGGTAGTTGATTGGAAAGCGAGATTCCCTATCACGTTCGTGCCTCACTGTAGGGAATGACGGGAGTTGGGTATTGGTGACTCTATAGCTAACTGTATAGAAGAGGTCGGTTTGAGTAACAATCACTCAGGCTTAAACCATAGTGTTTAATCGTCATCCCAGAATCGAACCGAGCGAGATGTCAGGGATCTCTGTTCGTGAGAGGCCCAAAGAAGAAGGGGATTTGTAGTTGTTAGGTATAAGGCCAAAGCGGCTGGTAATCTGGCATTAGAACTATATAGCAGGCACAAAAAACGCCACCCTTAGGTAGCGTTTTAATTAAAGCAGATAAGTAATCGAGATTACTTAGTTACTTTAAGAACTGGAGTTTCGCCAACAGTTACAGAACCAGAAAGCTTGTTCAGCTCTTTGATTTCGTCCATGTTAGAGATAACAACTGGAGTAAGCGTAGATTTTGCTTTCTCTTCTAGAAGCGCTAGGTCGAAAGTGATGATAGTGTCACCAGCTTTAACAGATTGACCTTCTTCAGCTACACGAGTGAAGCCTTCGCCTTTAAGTTCAACAGTATCGATACCGAAGTGAACGAAAAGCTCAACACCGTCGTCAGACTCGATAGAGAATGCGTGGTTAGTTTCGAAGATCTTACCGATAGTACCGTTAACTGGAGCTACCATTTTGTCGCCAGCTGGTTTGATCGCGATGCCGTCACCAACGATTTTTTCAGCGAAAACTACATCTGGCACATCTTCGATGTTTACGATTTCACCAGAAAGAGGTGCGATGATTTCGATTGCACCAGCATCAGCGCTGTCATCAGATACAAGCTTTTTCAGTTTGTCAAACAGACCCATTGTGTCATGCTCCTAACGTTTAGTTTTATTCTGTAGAATATACTATACCAATCTAACAAATTAGACGACTATTTTTAGCCGTCTAACGTTATTAAGCGATTGGCGATTACTGAGTTTTCTCAGCGATGAACTTTTCTACGCAAGCTTCAATTTCAGCAGCTGTTGGTAGAGATAGTGCTTCGTCAGCCATAGCTTTAACTTCAGCGAAGTTAGAGTTACGGATTACTTTCTTAACTTTAGGGATAGAGATACCGCTCATAGAGAACTCATCTAGACCCATACCAAGAAGAAGTAGCGTTGCACGCTCATCACCAGCAAGCTCACCACACATACCAGTCCACTTACCTTCAGCGTGTGATGCGTCGATCACTTGCTTGATTACTGTAAGAACAGCAGGAGATAGTGGGTTGTATAGGTGAGAAATCATTTCGTTACCACGGTCTACCGCAAGAGTGTATTGCGTTAGGTCGTTAGTACCGATAGAGAAGAAAGATACTTCTTTCGCTAGGTGGTGTGCGATTGCAGCAGCTGCTGGAGTCTCAACCATTACGCCGATTTCGATTTCTTCATCGAAAGCTAGGCCTTCAGCGCGAAGTTCAACTTTGTACTCTTCGATTGCTTTTTTCAGTTCACGGATCTCTTCAACAGAAATGATCATTGGGAACATGATACGTAGTTTACCGTGTGCAGATGCACGTAGGATGCCACGTAGTTGGTCACGTAGGATTTCACGACGATCCAAGCTGATACGTACTGCACGCCAGCCTAGGAACGGGTTCATCTCTTGTGGAAGGTCCATGTATGGTAGGTCTTTGTCGCCACCGATATCCATAGTACGGATAATCACTGACTCGCCTTCCATTGCTTCTGCTACTTCTTTGTAAGCAACGTATTGCTCTTCTTCAGTAGGAAGCGCGTCACGGTCCATAAATAGGAATTCAGTACGGTACAGACCAACGCCTTCACCGCCGTTACGCAGGATACCGTCACAGTCTTTTACTGTACCTATGTTGCCACAAACTTCTACACGGTGACCGTCTAGAGTTTCAGCGTGTAAATCTTTTAGTTTTGCTAGTTCAGCCGCTTCTGCTTCGAAATCTGCTTTGATTTTCTTAGCTTCTGCTAGTTCAGCTTCAGAAGGGTTGATGATGATCTTGTTGTTCATCGCGTCTAGCACAAGCATGTCGCCGTTCTTAACTTGCTTAGTGATATCGTTAGTACCAACGATAGCTGGAAGCTCAAGAGAACGTGCCATGATTGAAGTATGAGATGTACGACCGCCGATGTCACAAGCGAAACCAAGAACGTAGTCTAGGTTGATTTGTGCAGTTTCAGATGGCGTTAGGTCGTAAGCTACTAGGATAACTTCTTCATTGATATCTGCTAGAGATACAATGTTGATGCCTAGAGCATTTTTAACGAAACGAGTACCGATATCACGGATATCAGTTGCACGTTCTTTTAGGTACTCATCATCAAGAGACTCTAGTGCAACAGCTTGCTCTTCGATCACAGTGTGGATCGCGTTGTCTGCGTGCATCTTGTCTTTCTTGATGAGTGCTAAAATCTCATCTTCTAGCTCTTCATCTTCAAGCAGCATGATGTGGCCTTCAAAGATTGCTTCTTTTTCTTCGCCAAAAGTTTCAAGTGCTTTTTGCTTAACAACTTCAAGTTGTTGAGAAGATTTGTTACGAGCGTCAAAGAAACGCTGTACTTCTGCTTCAACTTGGTCGTCAGAGATAGATTGAGTGTTTAGGACAATTTCATCTTCTTGAAGTAGTAGTGCTTTACCGAAAGCAATACCAGGAGATGCTAGGATGCCTGAAATCATAGCCTTACCTTAGTTGTTCAACTGTAAACGGGAGAGTGTGTGACTTTAAGTCGTCGACTAATGTCGCGCTTATTCCTATCTATTTCGAACAAAGCCACTTTGCTATGCAAAATGGCTTTGAAAGAAGGAGACCGTATTAGTGTAGTTGATCCATAAGAGCAACTAGGTGGTCTACTGCTTGCTGAGCTTGAGGACCTTCAGCTGAAATAGTAACGTTAGTACCTTTTACTAGGCCTAAAGTTTGTAGTTTGAACAGGCTTTTCGCGCTAGCGCTTTTGCCGTTAGAAGTCACTGTGATGTCAGCGTCGAAAGATTTTGCTTCTTTAACGAACTGTGCAGCTGGACGAGTGTGAAGACCGTTTTCTGCTGTGATTTCTACTTGCTTCTCGTACATTTTATATACCCCAATTAATTTATTTTTTGTAAGTTTGTAACCAGATTAGCTTAACTGCTTTAGCCCAAATGCGCTAGAGGCTAGTACGCCATGTTCGTGTTAGAACTTAGACTGGTTATAAATTTTTATCCAGCCATGGTCGTCTTTTGCTGAGTACTCATGACTTTCAGAATTTGTTTATTGCTTCTTTTATTTTGAAGCGAAAAATAAAACAGACCCGATATTACCAAAGGTGGGGCAGGGATCAACAAAAAAGCCCCTAAACGGGGCTTTTTTGGACGAAAAATTGATTTGACCACATATTATTGTTGGTTCTCTTTTTCCGTAAAGATGCCAGCAAATAGGGCTGTGCTTAGGTAACGCTCACCAGAGCTTGGTAGTACAGTAACGATAGTTTTTCCTGCAAATTCAGGTAGTTCGGCGATTCTGTTTGCTGCTACAACTGCCGCGCCAGATGAGATGCCTGCAAGAATACCTTCTTCTTTCATTAGGCGTTGAGCCATCTCAATCGCTTCTTCAGAAGTTACCGATTCAACACGGTCAATAATCTCTAAATCTAGGTTTCCAGGGATGAAACCTGCACCGATACCTTGAATTTTGTGTGGAGCTGGTTTGATTTCTTCACCTGCAAGTGCCTGTGCAATCACTGGAGACTCTGCTGGTTCAACCGCTACTGAAGTGATCGCTTTGCCTTTTTCACCTTTAATGTAACGACTTGTACCTGTGATAGTACCGCCCGTACCAACACCCGCTACAAACACGTCGATTTCGCCGTCTGTTGCTTCCCAAATTTCAGGACCAGTCGTCTGCTCGTGAATCTGTGGGTTAGCAGGGTTGTTGAACTGTTGAAGTAGTAGGTACTTGTCTGGGTCTGAAGCAACAATCTCTTCTGCTTTAGCAATCGCGCCGTTCATGCCTTTTGGTGCTTCAGTTAGCACAAGGTTTGCGCCAAGCGCTTTAAGCAGCTTACGACGTTCTAGGCTCATTGATTCAGGCATAGTTAGCGTTAGTTTGTAACCGCGTGCTGCTGCTACGAATGCAAGTGCAACACCTGTGTTACCACTGGTAGGTTCAACAAGCTCGATACCTGGCTTAAGCGTACCTGCTTTTTCTGCTTCCCAGATCATATTAGAACCGATACGGCACTTAACACTGAAGCTTGGGTTACGAGCTTCGATCTTAGCTAGGACGTTACCTTTGCTTACTTTGTTAAGGCGGACTAGAGGTGTGTTACCAATCGTTAGGGTGTTGTCTTCGTAGATCTTGCTCATGCGATATTCCTTCATTTAATGACAGAACTAAACGTAGTATATCAATCACTTTACCGTCTAGTGTCTTTCGATGTTTGTTCAGCTTGAATTTAGATTAAACAAGTTGAAAAAAAGGTAAAAGGATTAAAAAGTTATATCATATAGATATGTAGCAGAATTGACGCCTATCTTTATTGAAATCAGAACTTCAAAAAGATAGGCGAAACTAGGAAGTGTAGAAAGGGTTAGAGACGAGAACTATAGACGAGAACGTAGAGCTTGGTCTTTAAACTCAGCAACCCACATTGCTGTCGCGCCACAAACGGCAACGGGCATCACAATCAGGTTTAAAATTGGAATAGTAGTGAACACAGAAACAAGCGCGCCAAAGCTGTAGCTCTTACCTTGTTTTTGTTTCAAATTGTTTCTCATGTCATCAAATTTGATTTTATGGTTATCGAACGGGTAGTCGGCGTATTGAATCGCTAACATCCATGCTGTGAAAATGAACCATAAAAACGGAGCAACGGTTTGCCCTAGTGCTGGAATTAACAAAAGTAGGAATAAACCGATCGCTTTTGGCAGAATGTAGACAAGCTTGCGCCATTCTCTCGCTAATATACGTGGGGTATCTTTGAGGACATCAAGTAAACCATCGTCATTAACTTTTTTACCGCTCAACAACTCTTCAACTTTTTCCGCGAGTAAACCGTTGAACGGTGCGGCAATGAAGTTAGCGAGCGTGCTAAAGAAATACGAGAATGTGGCCAAGACGGTTAACACAAGTAATGGCCATAAAATGTATGACAACCACGACAAGAAACTTGGCAATGCACCAATCCAACCTTCAATCCAAGTGTTTAGGTTGGAGAAGATATAAAACAAGGCACCACCAACGAGTAACACGTTCGCGATAAGTGGCATTAGTACAAACTTACGAATGCTCGGTGATAAAGCGATTTTTATTCCGAAAATAAAATAGCCAAAGCCGGAGCGGGGAACAGATTCAATAGTCATATTTAAATTAGGTCACATGTGAATTTGGTTAAATAGCAAACATGTCTAGTGTACTCGACCGAAATTAAGAAAAAAAGCGTGGTGAAAATCACACCATGTAAGGAACTAATTGTATTAAGTTGTTCTAAAACAGTGGCTACTTTTGATAGAGTAGTGAGATTAGCCAAATTAACCCAACTTAGTGACAGCGTGTTTATAGCTAGTTGACTAAGAAAGCTGAGAGCGAAAAATGCAGGAATTGCGATTTGTACTCATTATTGTTGGCGCATTAGCTATCGCCGCATTATTGTTCCATGGTCTATGGACGAGTAAAAAAGAAGGGAAAGCAAAGTTTGGAGATAAGCCGCTCGGTAAGCTTGATAACGACAGCTTAGATGAAGCAGAAACTATTCCAAACCGTTCATTCGCCCCAGAAGATGATTTTGAGATAATCCGAAAAGAACGTAAAGAGCCGGATTTTGCTGTTTCACCCTCTGATACTGATCCGCTGATCGACTCAGATCCGCTAACAGCGCCACAAGCGAAAGAAGCTTACGAAGATGATATCGAATTAAATGATCTTCCTTCTTTCAGCGTAGAAGACCCAATTAAGGTTGAAAGTGAACCTGAAGTGATTGAGGAAGAGAAGGACGTTGAGCCTGAAGTTCCAAGCTTTGAGTTGACTGACGAGCAAAAAGAAAACCATGCCGGCTTTAAAGTGCAGTACGGTTCGTTTGAAGAGCCTTCTGAAACAGTTGATGAGCCAGTCGTTCCAAACGAAACGCTTACTCAAAGAAAGCCGGTTGTTGCGAAAGAAGTCGTGACTCCGCAAAGTGCGACTGTTGAAGAAGCAAAACCAGATGAAGAACTTGGTTTAGAAGTGATCGTTCTTAATGTTCACTGTGCTGGAGAGATCCCATTCGTTGGGACTGAACTTTTCCGCAGCATGGAGAACAACGGTTTAACTTATGGTGAGATGTCTATTTACCACTGCTTTGCACAATCTACAGATGCACCAAAGGTTATTTTCAGCGTTGCAAACATGATGCAGCCAGGAACGCTAGAACATGATGATCCTGCTGACTTCACGACTAAAGGTATTTCGTTCTTTATGACGTTGCCTTGTTATGGTCAAGCTGATCAAAACTTCAATGTGATGCTGAGTGCGGCGCAGAAAATTGCTGACGATATGGGCGGAAACGTGCTGGATGAGTCACGCAACTTAATGACACCAAACCGTTTATCTGACTACCGCAAGCAAATCAGAGACTTTATGACGGCATCGAATGCCTAGCCGTATTGTTTAGCCTTGTAAATAATCTATATTTATAGAAAAGGGCTCCTAAGGGAGCCCTTTTTGATATTTCAATCACGATAGAGAATGATATGAAAGAATCGATTCAAGTTACCTTAGAGCAGTTAAGAGAAACTCTGCATTATCACGCCGTTCGTTATTACGTAGAAGATAGTCCTGAGATCCCTGATGTCGAGTACGATCGATTAATGCAGCAATTGCTAAAGATCGAAGAAGAGAACCCGGAACTAGTGACGGTAGATTCTCCGAGCCAACGTGTTGGTGGTCAGCCTCTCGATGGTTTCACTCAAGTGACTCATGAGATCCCAATGCTTTCTCTGGACAATGCTTTCTCTGATGAAGATTTGGATGCGTTCAATAAGCGAATGTCTGATAGAGCGCCAACCGCTAACCTCAAGACTTTCTGTTGTGAACCTAAGCTTGATGGCCTTGCCGTTAGCCTACTCTATGTGAATGGTACTTTAGTTCAGGCTGCGACACGTGGTGACGGTGCGACGGGTGAAAACATCACTGAAAACGTGCGTACAATCAGCTCTATCCCACTTAAGTTACAAGGTGAAGGCTGGCCGCAGCGTATTGAAGTTCGTGGCGAAGTGTTTATGCCAAAAGCGGGTTTCGATAAGTTGAATGAGATGGCGTTGAAGAAAGGCGAGAAAGTATTTGTTAACCCACGTAATGCCGCCGCAGGTAGCCTGCGTCAGCTTGATTCCCGTATTACTGCGAAACGTCCGCTAGCTTTCTACGCATACAGTGTCGGTGTTGTACAAGGCGCTGAGCTATCAAATAGTCACTACCAACGCTTTTTACAGCTTAAAGGTTGGGGCTTACCTATGTGCCCCGAGACTAAGCAACTGAGCTCTCTCGAAGACGTGAAAGCCTATTACCAAGATATTATGACTCGTCGTGATGCTCTGGCTTACGAGATTGATGGCGTTGTTATTAAAGTCGACGATATCGCGGCTCAAGAAGTGCTTGGTTTTGTTGCTAGAGCGCCACGTTGGGCAATTGCTTATAAGTTTCCAGCTCAAGAAGAGATTACACTGCTCAATGACGTTGAATTTCAGGTGGGCCGTACTGGTGCTATTACGCCGGTTGCTAAACTTGAACCTATCTTCGTTGGTGGCGTGACGGTCAGCAATGCCACTTTACACAATGCCGATGAGATTGCGCGTTTAGGCGTGAAGGTAGGCGACAGCGTTATTATTCGCCGTGCAGGTGACGTTATTCCACAAATAGTGGCTGTTGTACTAGATCGTCGCCCTGAAACGGCTAGAGACATTGTTTTCCCTGATGCTTGCCCAGTATGTAGTTCTGCGGTTGAGCGTGTAGAAGGTGAAGCTGTAGCGCGTTGTACTGGCGGTTTAGTCTGTCAGGCGCAGCGTAAAGAAGCACTTAAACACTTTGTTTCTAGAAAGGCGCTAGACGTTGATGGACTGGGCGTGAAAGTTATTGAGCAGCTTGTGGACCGTGAAATGGTCGAAACACCTGCTGATTTATTTAAGCTAAGTGCTGGCGTGATTACTGTTCTTGACCGAATGGGGCCTAAATCGGCACAAAACGTCGTGAGTGCGTTGAATAAAGCTAAAGACACGACGTTAGCGCGTTTCCTCTATTCACTCGGTATTCGTGAAGTCGGTGAGGCGACAGCGATGAACTTAGCGCAACACTTTAAGACGTTGGAACTGGTTCAAGCAGCTACTCATGAACAATTAGTTGAAGTGTCAGATATTGGTGACATCGTTGCTAGCCATATCACCAGCTTCTTCTCACAAGAGAAAAACAGAGCGGTCGTCGATCAGCTGATAGAGCTAGGTGTGAATTGGCCAATCATCGAAGAAGCTGCCGATGACCAAGAGCTACCATTAGAAGGTAAAGTCGTTGTGTTAACAGGCTCATTGTCGCAATTAGGTCGAAGTGAAGCTAAAGCTGCGTTACAAGCATTAGGTGCGAAAGTGACGGGTAGCGTATCGAAGAAAACGGACATCTTGTTTGCCGGTGAAGCTGCGGGTTCTAAATTAACTAAAGCACAAGATTTAGGTATCGAAATAAGAACAGAAGAAGATCTAATAGCCCTTATTTCGTAAGTAAATACAGATAAAAAAAGCTCAAAGGCACTCCTTTCAAGGGAGTGCCTTTTTTGTTTCTGATATAAAAATGAGGGCTTTTTAATTGTTGAGAATTTTGTTCCTATACGAACTCTAAAATCAGGACAGTGACGCTGCTCAACATTAATGAAATACCATTGTAGTTGTATCAAAAATGCGAGTCATATCTATTTTTACAAAGTGATAATTACCTCAAGTTGTTGAATTTATTGGTATTGATTTTGTTTTGGTGAGGATTTTTCTATTTATCGATCTGGATCACTAAGTACCTATTAAATTTGCACCAACTCATATTTTTTTAGATGAAAATTAAGTTCTCATTGATCTTTTTGAGGGCGAAGTTAGTCTTAATGCCATGGATGCACATGATGTGTATAACCAGAAAGGAAATAGAGAATTCAGAGTTTAGGGTTCTCAAACAAGAAAAGGTATTTCTCTCTACGGCGGCCAACTTTAGGCGGGGAATATTCAAACAGCTATATCCATTTTTAGGAGTTTTATTCCATGGAAAACAAAATTTTCAAACGTACTCTACTAGGTGCATCCGTTGCACTTTTATCGACAGGCGTAATGGCTAAAGAAGTTGGTATCAACTCTGATTTCAACGTTGACGTATACGGTGTTGCAGCTATCTCTCTAGTTAACTACAACACAACTGACAACAGAGACGACAGCTCAGGTTACGCTGTAGAGAATGAATCTCGTATCGGCTTCCGTGCTCATAAAGAGATGTTTGATGACGTATTAATCACAATGCAGATTGAATCTGGCTACGTAGATAGCACAGACTGGGGTCATGGCGGCGTTTCAGGCGGTGTGCTTGGTTTCCGTGATACGTTCGTTGGTGCTTCTGGCTCTTGGGGTAACCTGCGTGTGGGTCGTGTTCTTACTCCACTATACGAAATCGTCGACTGGCCATTCTCTAACCCTGGTCTAGGTTCTGTATTCGATTGGGGCGGCATCAACGGTCACTACGATCGTCAATCTAACCAAGTTCGTTACGATTCAGCTAAATTTGGCGGTTTCTCTTTTGCAGCTTCTGTTGGTCGTGACGATAACGACAACGGTGGTGGTGCAGCAACTCGTGACGCAAACTTTGTTGGCGCAAGTGCTAAGTACAGCTTCGAAAAAGTAACATTAATGGGTGCGGTTGAATCTGGTACTCGTGTAGTGGCAGCAACTGAAGATCAGTGGGCTGTTGGTACAGCAGCTGATGTGGCTGGTGGTGTTAAAGATGCAAATGACCAATTAGTAACTGAAGGCGGCAACTACCTTAAATCTGAAGGTACTGCGGGCTATGATGATGACACGTTTGCGTACATCGTAGGCTTCGAAGCTAGCCTACCAGCAGGCTTTGGTTTTGCTGCAGCATATAAAGGCGAAGAGCTAGACAACGGAATCCGTAAAGTAACTCAAGATTCTTACTCAATCATTGGTCAATACTGGAATGGTCCAATTGGCTTCAAACTAGGTTACGCAGCGAACCTAGAATCTGAAACAAATGGTAAGAAAGATGCAGACTCAGATAGCAACACTATCTCTGGTCAGCTAATGGCTGTTCATAACGGTTTCGTACCTTACCTACGTGTAGCGGGTCGTACTGTTGGTGACGCTGATACAGATATCGTAACTCGCGTTGGTCTTGAATACGGTTTCTAAGCTAGAATCTTTAGCTTAAACAGTTAGATAAAAATCAAAACGCTGGTAAATTTTGTTTGCCAGCGTTTTTCCATAGTGAACATAAGGAATTAGTCATAATGAATAAAGTTAGTGTAGTTGTATTATCATTATTTTTGGGAGCTTGTAGTTCACTCGATTCACAAAGTAATTTTGTAGACTCAGTTGCAGATGTACAACCAAAAGGTGGTTACATTCAAGTGACTGGACAATCTTATGTAGCTGAAAGTAAAGCGAACGTCGGTGCTGATATCCTGAAATCGTCACTCTACTTTACATACAACAAAGAAGTAACGCAGAATTCGGCTCCAGAATCTTCAATTATCATGGATGTGAGTTACTTCCAGAGCTATAAAGAATACGAAACCGTAAGTTTTTTTGGTAAGACGATAGACCTTGAAGAGAGACAAGTTCCAAGAGAGAGCTGCAGCGAACACTGCACAAAGACTCAATATATTAAATTTCCATTGAGCGAAGCTGACATCCAGCAAGCAAGAGAAAAGAACTTAGAATTTACACTTGATGGACAAAACTCAGTAATGAGTACAACTTTCATTGTGCCGAAAGCGTATATCGACACAATCTATAATGGCGCAAATAATCATACAGCTATGGCTGTTGCTCCAGTAGCGGTGCCTGTCGCGGCTGTGGTTGCTGAAGAACCAAAAGCGTCTCAAGCTCAAGAGATGGTTAATTATTGGTATGGTGAAGCAACAAAAGAAGAGCAAGCTGCAGTGACTGATTGGGCATTCAAGAATCGTAAAAACGCTACCCCAACATCACTAGAAGGCTCAAAAGAAATCGAAATGGTTTCATATTGGTTCAATAAGCTAAACAGCGAAGAAAAATCTCAAACTATGATTTGGCTATTAGAGCAAGAGTAGGCTTCTAACGTAAGTCTCTAGCTATGTTTTTCAACCGCAGTATTGTATAACAGCAGTACTGCGGTTTTTCATTTTAGGCTTACAGGTAAGATTGTGAATATTGGTGAAGTAGCGAAGCGTGTTGGTACAACAGCGAAATCCATTCGTTTTTACGAAAGTAAAGGCATGATGAGCCCACCGCACCGATCAGAAAATGGTTACAGGCAATATGGCGAGATTCATATCGAACAGTTAGAGTTCGTTTTGAGAGCTAAAATGGTTGGTTTCACTCTCGATGAGTGTAAGTCACTGGTTGAGTTGGCAATGAATCCCAACAGACAAAGCTACGAAGTAAAGAAGAAGGCTACTCAGAAGTTAGATGAAATAGAGTTGAAGCTTGCGGAGTTAAACAAGATGAAGGTGCAGCTACAATCTTGGGTACATGACTGCCCTGGAGATACTTCAACGGAATGTCCTATCTTGAATAATCTATCTGGCCGCAGTTAGGTTATTCCAGTTCTAAATAATCGTCAGGCAGCAATTTCATTACTAGCCTGACTTTAATCACCTATCACAGCACCTTTCCGCCGTAATGTTTACAGATCAACAGTGGTACATGAGTGACTGCGTTACCATCTGAACACTTAACGATAGGCCCCATGTTTCCGTTACCAGGAGACTGACTGCTCGCTAGAGCGCTTCCAAATGACAAGCTGAAAATAGCCGTTAGAATTATTAAAAAATGTCTCATACAAACTCCATTAGGTTTATCTCTAATTGAGATAATTGAAAGTATGGACAAGGAAAAGAAAATTTCAAAAATTGGACGGACTTAACATTTTTAATAATTATAAATAAGCGAGAGTAAGGTTAACTATTCATATAT